>CAMYIJ010000026.1 GCA_947258375.1 uncultured Acidimicrobiaceae bacterium | reverse complement strand
TGAACAGTACCTTGATGTCGATCAGATCGGTCAGCACCGCTCACAGAACCAGGCCACAGTTGGTGTGGAGGATGCAGAACGCGACCGGGAAGCTGGAAGCGCCCGCCCGGATCCGCCCGATCAGGTATGCCCCCGGACCACGGTAGAAGACGGTGTCGAGCATCTCGGCGCCGTCAACGACCCCGCCGTGGCTTTGCTCTGCAACCGACGCCGCGATCTCCTCGGCGGCGAGCTTCGTCTCCCGCGCCAGGTTCGTCCATTGTCCGGGAATACCCGCGCCGGTCAGCGCTGCCCGCACGACGTCTTCTACGGTGCCCCCGAGGTGACGGGTGGGAACCGGAGGGGTGGGGCGATCGACGATGGTGGCGAACTCGATCTGGTCATCGATACCGACGGTGGCGAAGACCCGACGAGTGATCGAGTTGAAGAAGGTCGTCGCGATCTCCGGATCAGGATATTCGGCGATCAGACCTGCGTAGTGGTCGCGCGCCGCGCCCCACAGCGCTCGATCATCGCGGGCTTCCCCCAGGAGGGCATCGATGGAGCCATGCATCGCATTCACGGACTCGGAGTAGAGATCCATCATCGCAACGGCATCGTCATGGAGCTCCGACCACTGGCGGCGGGCGAAACGATCACGCGCTCCCCCGGTGACGTCCCGAAACGAGGCGGCATGCTCGTCGTAGCCGCCGGCGATTATCTCCGCGATCTGCTCGCTGAGGGGGTTGTTCTGTTCCCGGACCCGTCCGGTCACATGTTCTCGCCTTGGAAGATCTCGCTCACGGAGGCGTCCGTGAAGATGGCGTTGATCGTGCCCGCCAGCAGCGAGCCGATCGAAAGCACGGTGAGATTGTGGAGGTTCGAAGCGTCGTCGGGCACCGGAAGGGTGTTGGATATGACGAGCTCGGTGATCGGTGCGTTCTTGATCCGATCCACGGCCGGATCCGAGAGCACGCCGTGGGTGGCCACGACCCGCACGCTGAGGGCGCCCCGCTGCTTGATGAGCTCCGCCGCGGCGCACACGGTGCCGGCGGTATCGATCATGTCGTCGACGATGATCGCATGCCGACCTTCGACGTCGCCGATGACCTCATGCGCCGCCACCTCGTTGCGAACGTCGCTGCGGCGATGCTTGTGAACGAAAGCAACAGACGCATCGAGGTCGCGGGCGTACTTGGATGCCAACTTCACCCGGCCGGCATCGGGCGACACGACGGCCAGCGGGCCTTCCGTCGTCTTGCGCAGGTATTCCACGAACACCGGGTGCGCGGTCAGGTGATCGAAAGGAGCGTCGACAAAACCCTGAATCTGTCCCGTGTGCAGGTCCACAGATGCAATGCGGTCGGCCCCCGCCGAAATCAACAGGTCGCCCATGAGCTTGGCCGTGATCGGCTCCCGGGGCCGACCCTTCTTGTCCTGGCGGGCGTAGCCATAAAACGGCACCACGGCCGTGATGCGACGCGCCGAGGCCCGCTTGAGGGCGTCGATCATCACCAGCTGCTCCATGATGTGGAAGTTGATCGGATCGGTGTGGCTCTGGATGATGAAACAATCCGACCCGCGAACACTGTCGGTGTACCGAATGTAGATCTCACCATTGGCGAAAACGGATCGTTCGACACCGCCAAGGTCGGTTCCGAGGATGTTGGCCACTTCTCTCGCCAAACCGGGGTTCGCCGACCCCGAGAACACTATGAGCCTCTTGCGGCTCGTGATCTCCATGATCTGTACTCCCAACGGTGCCTGCCCGTACGGGGCAAGAGTAGTCGCGCTACGGACGGGGTGATTGCACCCGGCCAAACGCGGCCGGTTAGGACTCGCTATTGCGCTTCTCGAGCACCGCCGCCGCCTCGGCAAGCTGTTCCAGGGTGTTGACACCCATCGCTTCTTCGAGATCAATGCCGAACGCGGCTACGTGCTGCCCGGCGCCGGCCAGCATTGCGATTACGTCGGTCAGGTACTGCTCCCCCTGGGCATTCGTGGTGTCGAGGCGGCCGAGCAGATCGCCGAGGAGGTCCGCACCGAGGACGTAGACCGACGTGTTGACCTCCTGAATCTCCGCTTCCTCGCGTGTGGCATCGGCTTGCTCGACGATCGCAATCACCCGGTCGCCGCGGCGTTTCACGCGGCCGTAGCCGGTGGGATCGTCCATCACGGATGTGGCCACCGAAGCACGCGCCCCCGACACATCATGGTGAGCGACAAATGCCGCGAGTGTTGTGCTTCGCAGCAGAGGCATATCACCGGGCATGACGATCACGGTGTCGTCCGGCTCCGCCTGAAGGGCACGCAAGCCGATCGCAGCGGCGTGGCCGGTACCGAGTTGTTCGGGCTGCAGCGCCGTGGCGACGAGTGGAGCCAGCTCGTGGTCGGCGATCGAAGCGGCAACGTCCGGCGCCTGGTGGCCCACTACGACCGCGATCGAGCTCAGCGGCAGTTCCGCGAGCGAGGCCAGCGACCAATCGAGAAGTGACCGTCCGGCGGCCTGATGGAGCACCTTGGCGATATCGGACCGCATCCGGGTCCCCTTGCCCGCGGCGAGGACGACAGCATGTAGCGACAATGGATTGGGACTTTCGGCTCGACGGTGATCGGTTCGGTGTGATTTGGCTGGGGGGCCAGGAATCGAACCCGGACTGCGTGGACCAAAACCACGTGTGCTACCTATTACACCACCCCCCACAGCGAGGGCGATGAGATTGTAGAGGAGCCCGGTCCTCTCAGGGCCCGGCGTCGAACAGTCCAGCGATTGTCTCCGTATCTGACTCTCGAACCGATGGCGACGCCTCCACCGTGCCATCGTCGTGCCGAAGCGCCCAGCCAAAAGGAACCGGGTCAACAGCAGAGGTCGCACGAGCGCCGAGCGGGATATCTGTGACGGCCTCAGCCGCCTCCCGTTGGTCGACGAAGAACGCGAACAAGCTCGGCCCGGACCCCGTGAGGAGAGCCGGCCGGCCCCATCGCGCTGCCAGTTCCGCTCGCCAATCCTCGAGCGCTGGAGCGACCGCCGCAGCGGCCGGGTACAGGTCGTTCGAAAGCTGCTCGAAACCGCGAAGCTGGGGAGGCAAATCGCGACCCGTGACGGCCGGCCCCCGGGGCCCACCCATATCGTCCCAACTCGCATAGACGGCGCGGGTCGCGAGCTCGACCGGCGGAACAACGACTGCGATCGAGTAGCCGTCAACGGGATCCAGGGAGTCCAATTGTGCTCCGGTCCCGCCGACTCTCGCGGTGCCGCCGGTGAGACAGAACGGCACGTCAGAGCCGATCCGAGCTGCGAGCTCCAATAGCTGATCCGGCGCCACGTCATAAACCCGACCGCTCGCCGCCAGCGCTGCTGCGGCGTCGGCGCTGCCACCGCCGAGCCCGGCGGCCGCAGGGATTCGCTTCTCCAGGTGGAGGCCCATCGCGCCGCTCTCACCTGCGGCCTCCCGCGTCGCCTCGACGGCACGCCAGGCAAGGTTGTCCCAGCCGTCGATTACGGCACCCGAGCCGGCTTCGCTCCCGCGCCACGGACCGAGCCCGTCCTCAGCGGCGTCTGGATCGAACGCCAGGTAATCCACCCAGCTGATCGATTGAAAGATTCCGTCGATACGATGCAGGCCGTTGGCCTCGCGGGGTCCGACGTGCAAGCTGAGGTTGATCTTGGCAGAGGCGATGGCCTGGATCACTCCATGACCTCCGCCAACCGGAGGAAGTCTGCCGCAGTCAACTCCTCGGGGCGCGCCGCCGGGTCGACCCCGGCCGCGCTGAAGCTTTCGCGGTCGATGAGATCCGCGAGGGAGCCGCGCAACATCTTGCGCCGCTGCTGGAAAGCGGCCGCCGCCAACCGGGAGGCGGCCTCCGCCAGCGGATGGCTGTCGATCCTGTCGAGTACCACGACCGCCGACTCGACATCGGGTGGCGGCATGAACACGGTGGGAGGAACGCGGAAGGCGACGCGGGGCCGCGTGTACAACTGGGTGACGACAGACGGCACGCCATACTGCTTGCTGCCCGGCTTGGCAGCCAGGCGCTCGGCAACCTCACGTTGGACCATGACGACAAACCGGCTGATGCCGACAGCACCGCGGACCGCGTCGAGAAGCAGTGGAGTGCCGACGTTGTAGGGAAGGTTGGCGACCATCTTCCAATCGCCGTCGCCGAACTCGCTCGACCAGTCCAGAGCCATGGCATCCTCGAAACGCAGCGAAACGTCGAGACCGGCTACCACGTCGTTCAGCAGAGCGCGCAAGGTGCGATCCAGTTCGTAGCTGACCACCGAGGCGCCGGCCGCCGCCAACGCCACTGTCAGCGTCCCCGTGCCGGGGCCGACCTCGAGCACTCGGTCACCAGGCGTGATGTCGGCCTCCAGGACAATGCGTCCGACAATATTGGGGTCGGCCAGGAAGTGCTGGCCCAGATGCCGCTGCGGGCGCAGCCCGTGCTTGGCCAACAGCCGTTTGATTTCGGCGCGCCCCTGGGGCCGCACGCCGCTCATGGCTCGACCCCGTACACCCGAGACGCGTTGGCCGTTGTCAGCCGGGCCACTTCTGCCACAGGCATTCCCCACACTTCGGCGAGAGCCGCGCCGACGGCTACCACGTTGGCCGGCTCATTGAGATCGCGGCGATTCGGTGGCGGGGTCAGATAGGGAGTGTCGGTCTCGACCATGGTCCGCTCGGGCGGCGCCTCGGCGGCTCCGAACCGCACCGTCTCGCCGCCTTCAAACGTGATCGGCCCGGCGTAGGAGAAGGTGACGCCGAGATCGCGGAACCGCTTCGTCCAACGGGTGCCGCCGGTCCAGCAGTGCAGGATGGCCCGCTCACCGAGAGCCACGTCCTCCAGTTCGGCATAAACCTCGGCGAATGCATCGCGGCAGTGAACGATGACCGGCTTCCCGAGCTGCTTGGCGAGCTGCAGCTGGGCGCGAAAGGCGTCGAGTTGGGCTTCCCTCGGGGAGAGATTGCGATAGAAGTCCAGTCCACACTCCCCGATCGCGATTGCCTCGGCGGCCAGCGCCTCGATCCGCCCCCCCTCGACGGTCCACTTGCTCGCGTCGTGAGGGTGCAAGCCGGCTGCCCACTGCACCCGCGCTCCTTCGGCTTGCGCGATGCGGCGCGATTCGAGCGATGACTCGAGATCGATGCCGGGAATGACCAGCCACGACACTCCGGCGGCTGCGGCCCGATCGAGCACGGCGCCGGGCGCTTCATCGAGAGAGAAGAGGTGGCAGTGGCTATCCACCCAGGTGGCCGTCACTCTCAGCCCTCGTCGTCCGCGCTATCCAGCACCTCGGGATCCAGCTTGGCGAACAAGGGTTCCGCGGCGCCCAGCGTCGCTCCCGCCGGGACGACCGACGGGTGCCAGTGGGGCTCGTCGGGAATTCCGAGCATGGCGAAGACCTTCGGCGAGGTGAACGGTAGGTAGGGCCCAAGCGCCACCGCGATACCGGCAATGGCATTGAGCGCGACCGCCAGGGTCACTCCGGTGCGGTCCATGTCGGTCTTGGACGTTTGCCACGGCTCGCGCGCCGTCAGGTAGCCGTTGGTGGCATGGGCCAGGCTCATCGCGGTGGCGAGGCCCGACTTGAGGCGGACGGCTGAGATCTCCTCGCCGACGGTGGCGATCCCGGCCTGGATCGTGTCGAGCAGAGCCCGATCTTCGGCGTCGACCGCCTCGCCCGACGGGACGACCCCATCGAAGTAGCGATGTGTCATGGAGGCAACCCGGTTGACGAGGTTGCCCCAGGCGGCGACGAGTTCCTCGTTGACCCGCCGTACCAGCTCGCCCTCCGTGAGGTCGGAGTCGCTCGTCTCGGGCAGGGTGGCCGCCAGCGCATATCGCAGCGCGTCCGGCTCGAAATGCTCGACGTACCAGTCGAGTTGACGTCCCACGCCACGCGACTTGGATGCCTTCTCGCCCTTGAAAGTGATGAACTGGTTACCGGGAACATCCGTCGGCAGGTTGAGCCCGCCGTAACCCATCAACAGGGCGGGCCAGTAGATCGCATGGAACGGGATGTTGTCCTTGCCGACGAAGTAGTAGGACTCAGCGTCCGGATCGGTCCACCAGGCCTTCCACGCCTCGGGGTCGCCCTGGATCTCTGCCCACTCCTGCGGCGCCGAGAAGTAGCCCATGACGGCTTCCCACCAGACGTAGATCCGTTTGCCGTCACCGAGGTCGTCGACCGGGAGCGGGATACCCCAGGAGATGTCCCTCGTGAAAGCGCGGTCGATGAGGCCGTCTTCGACCATCGCCCTGGCGAAGTTGATGACATGCGGCCGCCAGCCCTGGCGAGTCGCGAGCCATTCGAGCAGCGGTTCGGCAAACTCACTGAGCTTCCAGTAGTAGTGCTCTGTTTCGCGCAGCACGGGCGTCGACCCGCTGCGTTTTGAAATCGGGTTGAGCAGGTCCGTGGGGTCGAGGGTCCGCCCACAGTTGTCGCACTGGTCGCCGCGAGCTTCCTCGTAGCCACAGTGTGGGCACTTCCCCTCGACGTAGCGGTCGGGCAGGAACTGCTCGGCTGCCGCGTCGTAGTACTGCTCGGTCTTCTTCTTGTACAGGTACCCGTTCTCGAGCAGCTTCATGAAGAAGTCCTGCGCCACGCGGTGGTGGTTCGGCGTGTCGGTGCGCGTGAACAGATCGAAGGAGATCCCCAGGTCACGCCAGTAGCCGAGGAACATGGGGTGATATCGATCGACGATTTCCTGTGGTGGGACGTCTTCCTTGTCGGCGAGGATTGTGATTGGAGTGCCGTGGGCGTCGGAGCCGGAGACCATCAGGACGTCGTTGCCGGCGGCCCGCTGATAGCGAGCGAAGATGTCCGCGGGCAGGTATGCGCCCGCCATATGACCCAGGTGGAGCGGCCCCTGCGCGTAAGGCCAGCCGACGGCAACGAGGATCTTCCGGGGTGTTGGCGAGGTGTTCACCGCGGCGATGGTACCAGTGGCTCCGGCCGACGAAACGGTGCCAGGTGTTCCCATGACGCCCGAAAGTGACCATAATCAAGCAATGGACCACTCGAAGTGGTAGAAATTGACCTGCAATGTGCCCGCGGGGGTTGGGAATGTCGCAGGATCTATCCGTCAGGCATATGGAGGTAACGGTTTGGATACCGGCATGGTGCGAAAGATCGACGACTTGGGACGGATCGTCGTACCCGCCGAAACAAGACGCCTTTTCAATATTCGCGAGGGGGACGAACTCGCGATTTCTGTTGAGGACGACGCCATCGTGATTCGCAAGCTGCAGGCAACCTGCGTCTTCGACGGATCAACGACCGACGTCCGTCCTTTCAAAGGACGCGGCTTGTGCGCTACATGTAGGAGCGAGATCGCCGGCGGCTAGGGGGCCCCGGGCACAATCACCTCCTGATACAGAAGCCGCCGGCTCACACGGTGCGCAGCAGCCGCTTCGCGGACCGCTTCTGATGGGGCTATCCCCGTCTCGATGGCGGCGCGCGCTGCCTCAACTGCTGCGTTCAAGTCGGCCGCGACGGCCGGCTTCGGCCCGATCACGATGGTCAGCTCTCCCTTGATAGAGGGGCGGCCGTCGAACTCGGTCACGGCCCGCGCCAGGCTGCCGCGCCACACTTCTTCGTGCAGCTTGGTGAGTTCGCGCGCGATCGCCACAGGGCGACTGTCGCCAAGGGTGGTCGCCAGGTCCTCGAGATCGGCAACGACACGCGACGCCGCGGCAAAGAGCACGATGGTCCTGCTTTCGGATTCGAGCTCCGCCAGGCGCGCTTCCCTGCCTCCCTTCTTGCGCGGGAGAAAGCCCTCAAAGACGAAACGATCCGACGGCAGGCCCGATACCGCCAGAGCGGCTGTGACCGCACTCGGGCCGGGGATCACGGTGACCCGGGCACCGGCCAGATGCGCGGCGCGGGCCGCGGTGAGCCCGGGATCGGAGATCGATGGCATGCCGGCGTCGGTCAGCAGTGCCACCACTTCACCGGCCTCGAGTCGCCCGGCGAGCTCCTCGGCCCGTGCCGCCTCGTTCCCCGCGAAATACGACCGCAGCGGCCGGGTCAGCCCGAGAGTCTGCAGAAGGTACGAAGAGCGTCGGGTGTCTTCGGCGTAGATGACGTCGGCCGAGCGCAGCGCGGCGTCCAGACGCGGCGACGCGTCCGCCATGTTGCCGATGGGCGTGCCACATAGGATGAGGGTGCCGGGCATCAGGTGATGATACGGGTTTGGGCCAGATCAGGATTCGCCGGCCGCACGTTCAACCGCGGAGACGAACGAGTTCGCCCCGGCACCGGGAGCACGCGACAAGCACCCCGGCCACGCTGGGCTCTTGGGATGCCCAACGCGCCACCGGGATGCTCGTCATCAATGCGGGGGAGGCTCCACGGATCTCCCCGCCAGGTGTGGCTTCCTTACGGCCGGTTGTGATAGCCGATGGCCTCGTCCTTCAACTCATCGTCTGTCTTCACCGACGCAGTCCCGCCATCTCGGTGACACGACTTGCAGGCCCAATCGAGCGATATCTGCGAGATCGCCTCGGAGCCGTCCTCAGTGAACTGCGACGTCGCCAAGGGGTCGATCGCCCACAGGTGCGTTCGGATGTCCCCTGTGTAGGCCTCGGCGTCACCAAGCGCGCTCTTCACGAGTCGCGGCATATGACAGTCGACGCAGTCTACGACCGACTTCATTACATCCGACGCCTGGTATTGGGCGTTCTGGAAGTGGCACGACTCGCATTGGACACGGGTTGTCGGTGTGCCTTCGATACGATTCTGGATCACACCCTCGTGCGGGTCGTGACAGGCCACGCAGTCGATTGCACGGTGCTTGGACTGGAACAGCTCCTCGTACTGCTCATGGTGCTTGATGAACCCGCCGCTGGCGTTGATGCCCTCGGGCTCGCCCCGCAGGTGGCAGTCACCACAGGCGTTCGACGTGCGATCGATCTTCATAGCCACGCCGTAGGGACTGGCGGCATGATTGGATCCAGGACCGTGGCACTCTTCGCACTGAATGCCCGGCTCGGTCCACGTTCCGATCAGGCCGGGCAGTCCGTCCTGGTTGCCCTCCGGCTGGTAGCCGGTCGTGTGGCAGGTGCCACAGTTGTATGGCTTCATCTCCTCGCCGGCGTGATACGCCACCCAATTGTCACCAAGCCCGATGGCCTCATTGGGCAGGTTGTATTGGGTCGTCGCATCGGCATCGCCGGTGATGATGTACCCCTCCTGATCAATGAAACGGGCTTTCCACCCGTAGCCACCGATTACGTAGGAGATGTCATCCCAGGTGTAGCCCTCCGGTACTTCAGTGATCTCAGTGAACGGGTAGGTGGGCGGTTGACCGTCCACCACCTTGTTCAGCTTGTAGGGATGGCCCGACTTGTTGAACACCTCGGATATGTCCTCATGACAGCCGGCGCACGTCACCGAACCGACATATTCGGCAGCAACCCCGACGGCCCCACCGGTCTCACCTGCCGGACCTGCCGGGCCCGCGGGACCGGCCGCCCCGACCTCACCTGCCGGGCCGGGCGCACCTGCCGGGCCCGCCGGACCGGTATCACCTGAGCACGCGGCTAGTGTCAAAATGAGGAAGAACCCCAGTACAAACATAACTCGTCGCAACGTCCCACTCCCTCCGGTTGGAGACGAAAAACACTGTTAGCCGAATGATGAGGGACACAGCCGGTGCGCGCTAGGGCCAAAGCGCTCAAGTGGGCCCCTAAACGCCCCTAAGAAGCCGCTAGACGCGGCGCGTTCTCAGTTGGACGGCCTTGACGGCACAGCCGGGAAAGACGTTGCGGGAGCGAGGATCCCCGGCTGCCTCACCGCTGGAGGGGCCCAGCGCTTGGGTGTCTAGTTCCAGTATCCAGGTGGCACGCCGGTGGCGCCACACAGTGTTCGGAGCGAGACGCCTAGTAGCCAGAACCCGGCCCTTTTTGTCGAGAGCCAGCGCGGTTGTTTCGTGTTCCAGCCCAAACGAGTTCACCGCCGAGGTCGCCAGCAGAACGCCGCAACCGGGCGGCACTCGCCTGATTCCACGGAGGCGCTGCCACAGTGTGGTCGGCACCATGACAGGGCAGCGAAACAGTCCGGGAATCTCAGCAATGAGCTGAATTGGGACCTTACGCCGCAACGCTGTTACCCTTCCTAGTCTTATGGCCAAAGCAAAACGACGTAAATTGCGCGCTCGTCGCAGCAAGGCAAACCACGGCCGCAAGCCCAACGCGGGCCGCGGCTAGTCCTTCAGTCGACGTCTACCACGTACGTCCGACCACGACCACCCCTCTGCGTTCGTTGTGCTTAATCCGGCGCTATGACCCCGGATTAAGCACAACGAACGCGTTTAGGGGACCCGGATCTGGCCGCGCGCCGCGGCACCGGCGGCCCCATCCGTGGCGACGATGAACATCAGGCCGTCGCCGATGCGGTCCACGTAGACCCAGCGGTCGGCACCTTCCCACAAGACGCCGCCACCGCTGTCGATCCCGTCACCGGCCGCCAGCGGACCACGAGCCAATGCCAGCAGCGCCTGGGCCACCTCGATGGCGTCGTCCTCGGTATCGCCGCCGTAGATGTAGACGAACACCATTTCGTCGCCGTTGACGAGCAACTGATGAGCGTCACCACCCCAGCCGCTGACGGTCTGGGACAACAAGCCGGGAGCGATCGCGTCCTGCAGCAGCAGACGCAGGCGCCACTCTCCATATGAACCATCATCCACCGTCTCGTAGCCGTCGATGGTCACCGCCAGCTCCGGAACCGAACGCACCGGCTCGCCAACCGCGAACCGCTCCGGATGAAGCAGCTGTTCCATGCTGAACGGCGCCGGGTCGTACGCCAGGTCGAGGGCGGCGTAACCACCACCAGCCACAATCTCCTCCACGAACGCGACACCCGCCTCCCCGGGAAGAGCCAGTTGGGCGCGCACGACATCAGGCAGCCGTAACAGAGCTTCCGGCTCGCTCTCTGCCGCCTGCAACGCCGCGGCCATCTGGTCGTCCTCGCTGAGGCTTTGCAGGTAGCGCAATTGAACCGCGAGGGCGTCCCCTTCAACGAGAGTGCGGAATGCGTCGATACCGTCCTCTCCGCCGGCCTCCTCGAGGGCTTCCAGACGATCGAAGACGTCGTGGTACTGGTCGAGGAGCGACCACGCCAGAGCTCGCACGACGATGCTCGCCTCCAGAGGGGTCAGCTCAGCCCGGGTGCCGTCGAGCACGACCTCCGATGGCGCCCCGTCGTAGAAGGCGATGGCACCGTCGGCCGCGTAGAGCTCGCGCAGCGATCGTCCGATCGACGGGGGTGCGTCATACTGCCCGAGCAGTCGGTAGACCGACTCCTCACGATTGAGCCTCTCCTCGGCCAGCAGATCCGCGGTGACTGAAGACATTCGGTCGGCGAATTCGTCGGCTGCCACGATGGCAACGGCCGGCAGCTGGATATACGAAAGGCCTCGCATGCTCTGGGTTGCGGCCGCCAACTCGTCCAGGAGGCCGCTGAGCTGCTCGTGGACGGCAGGATCGACGCCCGGAGCAATCGTCGTGCTGATCGGGACGATCTCGATGGGAGCGAACGTCGTGGTGGTTGTGAGCTCGGCCGTCGTCGTGGTTTCACCCGCCGTGTTCGTGCAGGCGGCAACGACCGCCCCCGCAGCTACCACGCCGATCGCCGCATTGGCCCAGTGTCGCAATCTCGAAGAGCCCATCAGCCCGGGACCTGACGGATCAGGACATACCGGTCCTGGGGAAATGCCACGGCGGCCAGGCGACGAATGTCGTCGGGGGTGGTCGCGACAATGTGGCGGTTCGCGTTGAAGATCTCCTTGAGGGACTCGTCCGGCCGCGCAGAGTAGAACAACAGCCGGTCCACCCAGGTCTCATTGGAAATGAGATCGTATTCGAGAGTCAGTTGCTCCTGCGCTGTCTCCAGCTCAGCCGCCGTGGGGCCGGCGGTCGCAAGCACCGCCAGGGTCGCCAGCGTCTCGGCGACGATCTCGTCCAACCGGTCGGGATCACCGCTCACCTGGAGATACGTCTCGATCAGCAAGTCCGGCTCGTCGGTGGCGCCGATCGAGATGACCGGTGAGTACGTCGCCGAGAGCGCCTCACGAATCCGATCCCGCAGCTTCACCTCAGCGATGAGGTTGAGCAGCTCGATCTGGATATCACCGCGCGGGTCGCGTTCGAAATCGCCTGTGAACACGAATGTCACGAAACCCTGCTCAGATTCACCGACGGCAATAGTCGTGTCGATGATCGAAGGAGGTGCATCTTGCTGGTAGTCGAGCCAGCCATCGTCCCGGTCGGTGCCGGGCAAAGTGCCGAGATACACGTCGGCGAGCTCGCGCAACGTGTCCTCGGAGAAGTCTCCTGCGAAGCTAAACGTGAAATCGCCGGCATCGCCGAAGCGATCGGCGAAGACGGCGGCCGCAGCCTCCAGGTCATACTTGTCTAGCTCGTCCTGTCGAATCAGCACCCGATAGCGGGGCTCGCCTCCCCAGCGCTGTTCAATGAGCTCGAGCGTTGTCGCCAGCCCGGGGAACTGCTCTGGTGACTCGGCGAATGGCCGATACTCACCGATCACCGTTCTGGCGGCTGCGGCGTCGGTGCGCGGGGCCACGACCATCAGATGAACGAGCTGCATCAGCGACTCGAGGTCCTCAGTGGCAGAGCCTCCGAAGAGCCCCTCGCGCGTCACCTCGATGTAAGGCTGCACGTACACGAACTTGTCGGCAAGGAACGTGTCGAGAGCCACAGCGTCGAAGCCTCCTGCACCCGATCGGCTCACGATCTCGGCCGCCAGCAACGCCTCGGCGACGTCTTCGTCGGCAACCCGTGACAGCCCTCCAGCGGAGTCGGCTCCCATCACGATCTCATTGATCGAGATGTCGGTGGTGATGTAGCGCACGTGGACACCGTTGGCATAGACGACCTCGGTCACGCCCAGCGGTAGCTGATGGACCGCCGTTGGCTCTACCGGGTCCGGCGCAGCCATGAGCGAGTCTCCGATGGGAGCGGCCGCCGGCCGCGGCTCCGGTTTCCCATCCAGCGCCGCATCAACCGAGGCATCCAGGTCATCCACGGTAGGAACGGTGCCGTCGTCGGGGCCGATCACAATCACAGTTGGTTCCGTCGACCCGGCCAGTTCGAGCAATGCCGCGTTGATCTCGGCCGTCGTGAGCGTGGCCAGCGCTTCCATGTCGAGGTCGAACTCCTCCTGGGCGCTCGGGATCTCGTCACCGCTGAGAAAGTGGCTCACGTATCGGGCCGCGTATTCAACGTCCTGTGTCGACCCCCTGCCGGCGTAGTACTGCTCGACTGCCGACCGCCACCATGCGGTCGCCCGATCGAACTCGTCATCACTGAAGCCGTGGATCTTGGCCCGCTCCACCTCTGTCACGAGTGCCTCGAGCGTCTCGATGATGTCGACTGAAGCCACGTCGGCGGCCAATCCCGGAAGCTGCAATCCACGGGTGAAGCTGAACCCGAGTTCGGTGACGGCGAAGAAGGGAGCATTGCCACGCGTAATGTCATCGTTGAGCCGGGTGGAGATCATCGCGACCGCCAGCAGCTCCGCCCATTCAGCGCGGCGATCCCCGACCGTGTCGCCTCGGGCAGCCGGCTTCGGGTAGTAGACCTCAACGGACGCGGTCGGCTGATCGGCGTCGGCGAGCACTGCGACCCGGCGCTCCGAGGTCGGGGGCACTACGACGTCCGGCCGCGGCCGGGGGCCGGTCGCAGGTTCGATCGGAGAGAACTTCTCTTCCATCAGATCGATGATGTCCGCCTCATTGAAGTCGCCCACCGCGACGACTGCCATCAGATCCGCGCGATACCAGTCCTCATAGAATCGCCGCAGCGTGTCGGCGTTGGTCTCCCGCAACACCGCGGGATCGCCAATCGGCGCTCGGCCCTCGTATCCCGTGCCTTCCAACAAGACGTCCTCGTACAACTGCGTGATGCGCCCATCCAGGCCGGCATCGCGCAGCCTCCACTCCTCGAGGACAACGCCGCGCTCATTCTCGACATCCGTTTGGCCGATCGTTGCCCGCAGCGCCCACTCGGCCAGGACATCGAATGCCAGCTCGATCACAGCCGGGTCATCCGTTGGAACCCCGAGCTCGTAGACGGTCTCGTCGAAGGTGGTGTAGGCATTCACATCAGGGCCAAACCGGGCCCCGAAGCTCTCCAGCACCCGGGTCAGCTCGTTCTCGGGGAAACGTGTCGTGCCGTTGAAGAGCATGTGCTCGAGGAAGTGGGCGCCGCCGCTCTGGTCCGGGTCCTCGAGGACAGAGCCGGCATTGACCACCAATCGGAGTTGGGCGCGACCTCCGGGCCGCGTGTTTCGCCTCACGTAGTAGGTCAGACCGTTGGCGAGCGTTCCAATCGTGACGTCAGGGTCGGTTGGCACTTTCTCGGCCAAGCGGGGGTCCTCAGGTGGATTGCTCACACCGGGCACCGCCACCTGCGACGTCGCCGGAACCGAGGAACCGGCACTCGTCGCAGGCGCAGATGTGGTGCTCTCCGACGTCGTGCATGCCGCAGCCAGCATGGCCCACACGGTCAGAGCAGCAGCGGCACGGCGGGAAACGGTTCCGGTCATCGCAGGCAGCCTACGATCGATTCAACGAAATCTGATTCACTGCCGCAGCCCCGGCCGACAGGAGGCCGCGACATTATGATGAGTCGTCGATTGGAGGTTGGAATGGCGCGTATTCTGGGGATCGGCGGATACGTTCCCGACAAGGTCATGACGAACGACGATTGGGCCGCGATCGTCGACACCACCGATGAGTGGATCACGACCCGCACGGGAATCAAGGAGCGGCGATTCGCGGCCGAAGACGAGTCGACGCTCGACCTCTGCGTCCACGCCGCCGAGCGCGCCCTCGCCGACGCCGGGCTCGCTGCCACCGACGTCGGCGAGATCATCGTCGCGACGGACACGCCGGAGGTCTACATGCCCGATACAGCCTCATTCCTCCAGCATCGATTGGGCTGCGACACCGTCCCCGCCTACGACCTCGGGGGCAGCGGCTGCGCCGGGTTTGTTCAGGCGCTGGACATTGCGAGATCCCGAATCGCATTCGCCGACCGGAAGGTCCTCGTCATCGGCGTCGAGTTGATCTCCCGCCTGATCTCATGGCAAGAGCGCGAAACGTGCGTGCTGTTCGGCGATGGTGCCGGTGCCGTTGTCCTGGGGTCTGGAGCCGGCCAGGCCGAGCTGCTCGATGTCGTTGCCGGCACCGATGGCTCCAAGACGGACATTCTGACTCTCGTGGCTGGAGGCACGAGGATGCCCTTCACTATCGAGACGGCTCGCTCCGGTGCCCATCAACATCTGGAGATGAACGGGCGCGAAGTCTTCAAACAGGCCGTCCACCGCATGTCCGGCGGCGTCGACGACGTCCTCAGCCGCATTGGCAGAACCATCGACGACGTCGCTCTCGTGATTCCCCATCAGGCCAACAAGCGGATCATTGACGCCGTCGCCAAAAAGGCCGGCATTGAACTGGATCGTGTCTTCGTCAACGTCCAGAGCTTCGGCAACACGGGGTCGGCGTCCGTGCCCCTCGGCCTCTGGCAGGCACGCGAGGCGAACCGCATCGCCGAGGGCGATCTGGTGGTGCTCACCGCTTTTGGCGCCGGCTTCCATTGGGCGGCCGCCGCCTTGCAGTTCTAGGCACCCACCTAGACGCCCGAATAGCGGTAGCCCTCGGGAGGGGCGCCGAACTCGGGGCGTTCGGTCCTGGTGCGCTTGAGCTCCCAGAACCCCGGAGTGGTGGTCAGCGTGACGACGGCGTCCCACACTTGCAGCGACTCGCCCCGTGAGGGGACCCGGGTGATTACCGGCCCGAAGATCGCGACCTTGTCTCCGCCAGCATCGTCGAAAGCCATGATCGGAGTTCCAATGTCGGTGCCGGCCAAATCGAGGCCGACCGCCATCCGCCTCTCGATCTCGTCGTCCCACACGGGGTCATCGAAGGCGTCCACGTGGGACACATCGAATCCCGCGGCCGCCACAGCCTGCTTGGGGTCGAAGGATCGATCGCCTTCGTGATGGATCCGCTTGCCGAGCTCCCAGTACAGGGAGAACACAGCATCGTCGCCATGGGCGGCACGAACCGATTCCATCACCCTCAGGAGCTTGTGGGTGAACTCATAGCGCGCGTACCAGTCGCTGTCCTCAGATGGTTGATTCTTGACCAGCAGGCTTATTGGCTGCCATATGATCTCGAGATCCCGTTCCGGCGCTACCACATCGACGACCCACCTGGCCGTCACCCAGCACCACGGTCATATCGGGTCAACCCAGAAATCGATTTTCATAGTGACCGGACACTACCCGAGAGTGCCGCCATCGAATCCGGCGGGTGACTAGTCACTGCGATCCGCACGGGAATGAGTCTCCGGTCGAAGTGTCTCGAAGCCGACTCTATTGAAAGGCACAAAGGGACGAAATCACGATGTCAGAAGCCTCCAAACCTCAGCATCCGACAGCCAATCCGCGTCGTTCCGGTTTCCGGTGGTCCGTTGCCGCCGGCCTGACCCTCCTCGTGGTGAGCGCTCTGTTTCTCTCCAACACTCGCACGACATCTCACGTTGCGGGCGAAGGATTGGGTCTCGCTCGAGCCGAGGCGGCGCTGGGAGCCAACGATCTGGCTCTCAAGGCGCTCGCGCAGGCAGTCCTGCTTGCGGAAGACAATGCGCTCGGCATTGCAGACGGCCCGACTCTGGAGCTGGCCGTCGTAGAGGCAGAGGCCACTGTCAGCGAGCTGACGTCGAGAGTCGATGATCTCATCGCAGCCGTCGGAGCAGATGTGGAAGCCGCCCAACTGGCGCCGGCCGTCGCCGGTGAAGCCGGCTCTGTCATCGAGTTGATCGAGTCGGGCGAAATTGACGCCGCCGGACGCCGCCTCACCGGCCCCGCGGTGGCGAGCTTCGAGAAGTTGCGGGACAGCCTCAACCACCTCCGCGCCAACCACGAACTTGCCCTGAGCGAGACGCGAGCGACCGCCAACCGGCTTGGCGACCTCGTCACGTTCCTGGTCGTGTTCCTGATCCCGGTCGGCGCCATCCTGGCCTATCACTATGCGGCCCGTCGCCAACTGCGAGCCGCCGAGGCCCACCTCGACACACGCCTCGAAGCCGAGCGAGAGGTGGTTCGAGCCAAGGATGAGTTCATCGGCAACATCTCGCACGAACTGCGGACCCCGCTCACGGCCATCTTCGGCTTCTCTGAGCTCCTCCTCGAATCGGGCATCGTCGATCCGAGAGGCGCATTGGATCTCATTGGCCACATCAACCACCAGTCGGGTGAGCTCTCGCGCATGGTCGAAGACCTCCTCGTGTCGGCCCGGCTCGAGGCCAACGCCCTCGCCTACAAGATTCAGGAAGTCGACGTGCGCCGCGAGGTGTCCTCCGTCTTGAACGCGATGCAGCAAGGCGGATCAGCCATCGACGTTCTGATCATCGACAACACCTGTTGGGGCGACCCGGTACGGATCCGCCAGATCCTGCGCAACCTGCTCTCCAATGCCCATCGGTACGGAGGGGCGAGTGTCCGGGTGACCGCGGAAGAGCGCGACGGCATGCTGGAGATCTCTGTAGCGGATACGGGCCTCGGCGTCCCGAAAGGGATGGAGCCTCGGCTCTTCACGCGGTATGTCCATGAGGGCAGAGAGGCGCTCACGCTCGGATCGGTCGGCCTCGGGCTCTCCGTGGTCGGTTCAATGGCCGAGGGTATGTCCGGATCGGCGCACTACGAGCACCACGATGGCTGGGCCCGCTTCGCAGTGCGTTTGCCGCTCACGGACCCTGAGCTCCCTGGCTCCTCGGACCCGGCGGACTCATACGAAGGCGCAATCGCGGTCAACACGACGCACCTCGCAGCGCTGACCACGCCGGGAAACAATGTCAGCCTGCAGGCGACGCCAGATGGTGACGGCTAGCCCTTCCACCCGCCGGGGGCGGGCAGCGCGATCCGGGATCCTGGTGCTGGCCATTGCGATTGCTACCGTCACAGCCATCGTCCCGACCGCCCTGGCCGCAATGTCGCTCGGCGACTACTACGACACCTTCTCATCTCAGGGCTACAGCGGTAGCGCCGGATCACTTCCCTGGACAGGCTCCTGGGAGGAGACCAACGATGACGGCGCTCCCGAGACCGGGCTCATGAAGGTCACCGGCGACGGCGCCTGCCCGAGCGGAGCCTGCCTGGTAATCGGCAAAGCCGCCGTGCCCGGGGTGGTTGCCAAGCTCCGGCGCACGGCCGACCTATCGGCCGCATCTACCGCCACTCTGTCGTTCACCTACAAGCGCCACAAGCACGGCGCCGGGAGCGGCCTCGTCAAGTTGCAGGTTGGGGACGGGCACAAAGCCTCGACTCTGCAGACATTTGCGCTCGACGTCTCCGACAACTCCGCCATGTTCGTTGAATACGACATAACTCCCTGGATCTCATCGACAACGACCCTCCGCTTCAAGGTCAGCAACAGCGACGACGACTCTCACATGAATGTGGATAACGTCCGCATTGAACTGTTCGCCGAGGAGAACATCGCCCCCGAACTGGACTTCATCGCCGACGCCACCATCACCGAAGAAAGCCCCTTCTCGTTCGTCGCGACTGCCTCCGATGCCAACGTCCGCGACGATGACCTCGCTTTCTCGCTCGACGGTGCGCCGTCCGGAGCGACCATGTCGGCTGGTGGCGTCTTTGCGTGGACTCCGAGCGAGGCCCAGGGACCTGGCGTCTACCCTTTCGAGGTAACCGTCACAGATGACGGCCTGCCCTCGCTCAGCGACAGCCAGACCGTGACCCTGACCGTTACCGAAACCAACGCGCCGCCTGTTCTCGCAGCAATCAGCGACAAGTCGATTGCAGAGGGCGGCCTGCTGACATTCACCGCCACCGCGACCGATCCGGACACGGCGTCGACGGCTCTCCGATTCTCGCTCACCGGTGGCCCCCCTACCGGCGCGTCCATCACACCCGGCGGCACGTTCGCCTGGACGCCAGACGAGTCTCAAGGACCGGACATCTACACATTCGGTGTAACCGTGACCGACGACGGGCTCCCCGATGGGTTCCAATCCGACACCCGGACGATCACCGTCACGGTCACCGAGACCAACCGGGCACCAACTGTGGCGGCCATCTACAACAAGACAATCAACGAGGGCACCCGGCTGAGCTTCACCGCCTCCGCCACCGATCCCGATCTGCCGGCCAATGACCTGACCTTCAACCTTGCGGGGGCCCCACCGGGAGCGTCGATCACGTCCGCGGGATCATTCGAGTGGACTCCCACGGAGGCCCAGGGGCCGGGCACCTACACGTTCAGCGTCATCGCGACGGACAATGGCATCCCCGCCCGCTCCGACGCCGAATCGGTGACGATCACGGTCGCCGAGGCCAACATCGCCCCGACGATCGACCCGATAGGGATCAAGAGCGTCGGGGAAGGCAACCTGCTGCAATTCACCGTAAGCGCTTTCGACATGGATGTGCCGGCCGATTCTTTCGAGTTCACCCTGGCGGGCGCCCCGGCCGGTGCGGCAATAACGCCGAGCGGACTCTTCACCTGGAGACCAACGGAGATCCAGGGCCCCGGGACGTACCACTTTGACGTCGTCGCCACCGATGACGGAGTCCCGCCGAAGTCCCGCCATGCCGACGTGACGGTGGTAGTCACCGAGACAAACACGAGGCCGGTTCTCGCCGCGATTCCCGATGAGTCCGTCGTCGAGGGAGCCAGGCTCATCCGCAACTGGATTGCGACCGACGGTGACTCCCCTGCCAACACGCTGCACTTCTCCCTCAACGGGGCGCCGGTGGGCGCGACCGTGACCCCGACGGGCCGCTTCGAATGGACACCGAACGAGGCGCAGGGCCCCGGCACGTACACATTCGACGTCGTCGTCACCGACGACGGATCGCCCGCGATGACCGACTCACAGACGCTGACGATTCGAGTCGCCGAAGGTAATAACGCCCCGGTAATCGACCCGATTGGCCCCTTCGCGACTGCCGAAGGCGAACTGGTCAGTTTCACTGCCACCGCCAGCGACACCGATCTGCCGGCCGATGACTTCTGGTTCTCACTCGCCGGCAACGCTCCGGCGGCCGCCAGGATCACTCGCGCCGGCACATTCACCTGGATCCCCGGCGAGGCTCACGGGCCCGGCACCCACACCTTCGATATCGTCGTCACCGACAAGGGAACGCCGGCGAGGTCGAGCACCCGCCCCGTCACGGTGACTGTATCGGAGGTCAACCTCCCGCCGCGACTCACCATGGACGACAACTACCTCGTCGAAGACGGTTTGCCCTTCGTACTCGTGGCGTCAGCCGATGATCCGGATCTTCCTGCACAGGACCTGCGCTTCACCGCAACCGGTCTCCCGGATGGTGCCGAGCTGTCGGCGGCCGGCGAACTCACCTGGAGCCCAACGGGAGACATGGTCGGCGACCAGCACGCCGTGACGATAAAGGTTACCGATAGCGGGTCACCCGCGATGTCCGATTCGGGCATCATCACGCTGACACTCATCATGGCCAACCGCGCTCCGGTGCTGGCCCCGATCGGTGACAAGCACTTGGAGCTGGGCGGGACACTCGCCTTCACCGCACGGGCGACCGACGAGGACGGCCCGATCTCCGCTCTGAGATTCTCCCTCACCGGCGCCCCGGCCGGAGTGAGCATAGATCCGGTATCCGGCGCTCTGCACTGGCACCCGGCCGAATCCCAGTATGACGCCCGCCACACCATCACCGTGACGGTGACCGATGCCGGCAGGTTCCCCAAAACCGACTCCGAGACTTTCGATGTGGTCGTCGGTCGTGAAAACGTGCCGCCGACGCTGACTCACCCGGGTGACCAGCTCAGCGCTCCCGGGGAGAGTGCCGCCCTGACCGTCCACGCCGTCGATCCTGACGGCTACCCCGAGACACTTGCTTTCAGCGCATCGAACCTCCCGCCCGGGCTGACTATCGACGAGGCGACGGGGGCCATCACCGGAACCGTCGGATTCGACGGCGTTACCGGCTCGCCATTCGACGTAGAGATCTCGGTATCCGACGGTCGTGTCACCACCTCAACCAGCTTCACGTGGGAGATAGCCGGTACGGCCAGCCCCGGGGCCGCTACGCAGAAAAGGAACGCCATCGTCTCCGGAATCACCGATAACGAACCGCCGCCTGTTGTCACCGTCCAGCCTACCGACGTAGGTGTCTCCAGATCGCTGGCGATCATGTCCCGAGCGGCGCGCTCAGGTGCCACGGAGATGTCATTTCCGCTGCTGCTGCTCCTCGTCATGGCGGCCGGGCTGATTGCCTTCGGCCGCATCGGGGTCGCGCCGGTCTTCAGTCGAGGCACACGACACGAAGGTGTCGTCCGTCGCTACGACCCGGATGCGGGATCGGGTCTCGTGACGCGCGCTTCCGACGGTGTCGACGTGTTTGTTCATACCTCGGCCGTTGCCCGACGGGACCGGGCCACGCTGGCCGTCGGCGACAACGTTGTGTTCCGCACGATCGATGGCGCCTACCGCGATCTGATCACCAAGCTGCACCGGCCACGATAGGTCGGAACCACCTGCCGTTCTGGCGGATATCACGGCAACATATGGCCGTCAGATCCGCAAGAATGGAATGGAAGGTCGCGGAGAGTCAGCCGGAGACGAGGAGATCGACCGCCCGGCGCAGATCATCGGGGCGGAAGGGCTTGGAAATGAAGCCGTCGGCGCCTTCATCGCACGCCCGCCGGCGAGTGTCGGCATCGTTGTGACCCGTGACGACGAGGACTGCGACATCCTGGCCATCCTCGGTGCTGCGCAATTGGCGCAGCACTTCCCAGCCGTCGATGCCGGGCAGCCTGATGTCGAGGATCACGAGATCGGGATGCAGATCCCGGGCCGCGGCGAGGCCGGAAGCGCCGTCCCGCCGCTGATCGAAGTGCCGTGCCGGTTGGCGCAGGCAGATCTCGATGACCCGCTGGATCATCGGCGAATCCTCAACAACGAGGATCCGCTGGTCCGAGTCTTCTGCGTTGGTCACGATGTGTACCTCATACTCAAAGTATCGGCACTCGGAGGATATTCGATGAGAATCATTGGCAATGGGGGGAAGTGTCTAGTCACCAATCACGCGTAGATCGGGACGCGAAGCGAGCCCCCGAAGGGGCTCGCTTGGAGTCGTCGGCTGGCCGCGTCTACAAGCTCAGATCAACCCAAACCAGCTTGTGGTCGGAGCTCGGGAAGGGGAAGGTCCCAACCAGCGAGAACAGCGGATCGGTCGATAGCGGCCAGAAGACCCCGGCGTCCGATATCTTCATGTTTTTGCGGGGCAACACGTAGTCAACCCGGATATTGCCCGGACCGCCGAAGATCGCCTCACCGAAATCGGCGGTGTCGTACGCCGGATCACTGAGGTGGCTCAGGTTGTTGTCACCCTGCAGCAGCGCCTGTTCCGGACCACCCTCGCTGGACGGCGTCACCGTGGTGTTCACCTTGGGACTGTCTAACAGCTGCTGGATAGATCCTGGGATGCTGTCACCGTCGAACGGGTCCGAGTTCTGGTCGCCGGCAACCACGAAGAGGGCATCGGCGGGGAGGCCGCCCGTGTGGCCATCATCGTCGTAGATGTATCCACTGCGTCCCGGATGGATGTAATCCGCCCAGAAGCGAATCTCGTCGTGGTTGCGAGTGCCGTTGCGATCTTCAGGGCCGTCGAACACCGGCGGCGTTGGATGGCTCACCAGGAAGTGCACGGTTCCGTTGTTGATCTCGATCGGTACGTCCCAATGGCTCTTCGACGACAGCCGGAAGACGCCGAGTTCGTCGTCCGAGTACCAGGGCGTGCCGTCCGGTTCGACCGGCAGGAGCGCACCCGGCATGTCCTCCCACAGGAAGTTCTGGAACGTCCGAACATTGTCGAAATCGATCGGGTACGTCGAGTAGACGGCCATGCCGAACTGCCCGGGGAAGAACCCGAAACCGAACGAGTCGTTGGGAACGAAGTCCCCTGCGGCCCCGCTGTTGTCGAGATCGAATCCGGAGAAGACCCCGGTATTCGACGGCGCCGCGTAGCGGAACGGGTACTCGATGGCGTCAGCCGTGCCGTGGGGCACCATCAGGTAGTTGTCGTGAAACCCGTCGAGCGCCACGTTGCCGGCGTCGTAGTCGAACTCATTGACCAGCAGCACGTCGGGCCGTGTTCGCTGAATGATCTCGGCGATCACATCCGGTTGGGCGCTCCCGGGCACCGCCAGCTCGGCGGCCAGTGCGCCGGCGCTGCCGCGGTTCAGCGACGCGTTGAATGTCGCGAACCGGACGTCCGTAGCCGGTCCGGCCTTGGCGCTGCCACCGACGGCTTCTGCCGGAATCAGCGCCACCATGGCGACAACCATCGCCCCCACAGTCAGTAATACGCCAAGTCGTCTGCGTTTCATGATGAGTCTCCCTTCTTCGATTCAAAACGGCAGCGAGGGGCGGGCACTTGCGCCCGCCCCTTGCCGCTTGTCCAATGTCGTTCCGACTCAGGCGCTGGTGGCCGCCCTCCAAGCTGCCTTGTAGGCGTTCACCGCGTCGACATAGAGGCCGGCCGCGGCATAGGCGGCAGCGTCGGCCATCGCGGCCTCAGCGTCCGCGATCTTCGATGCGCGGCCATCGCGTGCGATCGCGGCGATCAGCTCGATCTGAGCCAGTTGCCGATCGGCATTGAGGATGATCAGGATGGCATCCATGGCAGCGTCCGCCTCCGGGCCGCCACTGGCGACAATCAACGCGAGTTGGGCAACGGCGCGCCGGTGGTTGTCGAATACCATCGCACTCGTGATCGTCTGATCGCCCGTCCACCAACCTGCGTCGAAGCTGGCGTCGAGCCTCTCGATCGCCTTGTCGAGTCGCTTGTCGGTCTGGCCGTCACCGGTCGGCAGCAATGCGCCGAGGTCGGCCGCGAGTTGCTCGGTGTCGCCGAGCGGGTTCGCCAGGTTGAGCCCGATTATCACCGGATCGTGGTCACTCGAGCGGAACGGGCTGGTGCCATCGAAAATGGCGTCCTGGTTGTCGCTCTTGAACGATGTGTCGTAGTCCAGGATGTCGGGCTCATCGGCATTCAGGTTCCACACTGTGGCATCTGTCACCGCTGGTAGCAGCGCCGCGTTGGCCATGCCGTAGTCCAGGTATCCAACCTGGCCGTCAAACACGAAAGAGTAGGCGGCTTCGCCTTGGAAGGCACCCACGAGGTCCGTGTAGCCGTTCGCCACCAGGACGTCGATCGGGTCTTCCTTGTCGTATGCGTTCAAGTCACCGATGACGAGAACGTCGGGATCGCCGCTACCCGTCGGGTCGGTTGCCAGCCAATCGCTGAGCACCTGCGCCGCCAGCTCCCTCGTGAAGTTGAAGTACGCCGCGCCGTCGTTCTGGTCACAATCGTTCGTGTCGTTCTCGGTGATGTCATCGACGCAGATCCCATCCGGGAAGTCGTCGGTCTCCGAGCCGCTCTTCGACTTGAAGTGGTTGACGACCGCCGTGAACGACTCACCCGTGACGTTCTCGGTGAAGGTCTGGGCCAGGGCCGCCCGGTTGCGATCGATTCCGGTGTCGGCCGGATCGAGGAATGCCGGGTCGTCGAGAATCGCATGGGCCCCCGCCAGGGAAACCGAAGCCGGCTTGTAGATGAACGCCACCTTGATCGTGTCCGTGCCGGTGGTGCCGGCCGGGACGTAGTCGTAGGTACCGGCACCGACTGCATCGTTGAGGCCAGCCACGAGGTCGATCACGGCGTCGTCGTCGACATTGTTCTCGATCTCGATCAGGCCGACGACATCAGCATCGATCTCGGTCAGGGCCACGATGATCTTGGCCCGCTGCCGCTCGAACTCCTCGACGCTGTCGGCGCCGCGACAGTCGCGGCGCGTGAACGAGGGGAAGCAGACACTTCCGGGTTCGCGATCGTCGATCGTCGTGTAGTAGTTCAGCACGTTGAAACTGGCCACCTTCACGTCGCCGCCGACCTCGTCCGGTGTTGCCGGCCGCGGGTTGGCCGCGGTGTAAGTAGCAGGCCCGGTGGGCTGGATCTTCCAATCCCCGAAGGCGAAGTCCATGACACCGATCGTGTTGGTGAGGGTGTCGCCGCCGCGGAACCTGTTGTCCAGCGTGAAAGCCTCCCCGTTGGGATGCCGGCTGAAGTCGGGGTTCTGATCCGGCTGGCCGTCATCGAGCGTGATCCGATCACGTTCGATCAGGTATGCCTCGGTGAGGTACTCGATCGAGCCGGGCTCGAACTGGGCCGTCGGCTGGAGGTGACGCTCACTGCTGAGCACGATTTCGCCAAACCGGTCGTAGTTGAAGTACTCCGAAATGACGAGGGCCTGGGGCAGGATCACGCTCATGCCCTCATACGGCTCGAAAGGCTCGACCGAGAGGGTCGGCAAAGTCAGTTCAACCGGGCTGGCCGGACCGACCGCTGGGATCAGTTCAGCGGCATCAGCGTCGAAACTCACCAGCTCCGTGAGGCCGAAGAACTCGGACACGGAACCCGTGACGCGTACCGTCTGGCCGATCGAAACATCGATCGCGTTGGGTGCGAATACGTAGATTCCCTCCGAGGTTCCCGGGTCGCCGTCTGCGTCGACATCCTCCTCCTGGACGTGGAAGCCGCCGATCTGATTGCTTGCCTGGAAGTCACCGACGACGACGCCTTCAATGATCACCGTCTGGCCGACCAGCGGGCTGGCGTCGCCCAGACCCTGGATCTCGTGGATCTTCACCAGCTCAGCGGGGTCCTCGCAGACGCTCGCCTCGCCGGGAGTTGGGAGGTACTGGCTGTACGTACCCGTGTTCCGAGCACCACCGGAGCCGTTGGGGCACCGCTGGTTGGAGTGCGCCGTCCCATTACCGCGGCCCCGCTCATTCACCTGCGGCTGGCCGGAATTGAGGAGCACCAGCAGCCCGGCATCGTCGCTGTCGTCGGTGTCGTAGACGATGGCGTCGAGCAGCCCGGCTGTGCTCACTGGAGTGTCCTCGGGAAAATCGACGGCATCGCCCGTCACCAGGGCCACCGCGTCTGCACCGTTTTGGATCAGGTTGGTGTCCGGAGCGACATCCAGATCGCAGTTGGCGGTGGTGGCGGCATTGCCGCACATCACGAAGTAGCCATCGGCGTCGGTAGACAGCCCGTCGAGGTCGAAGGCCCTATATGAGGCATCGTCCGAGCCGTTGTACAGCACGATCGACAAACCGCTGAGATCGCTACTGCCGACACCGCCGTCATACAGCTCGACGAACTCTGCCGAGTCGGTCGACACTTGATCGGCGTCGACCTCGTTGATCAGGATCGTGGGGCCGCCACCGTCACAGTTGGCAATGTGGGAGCCGAGACCGTCGAACGTGTCTTGGGCGAAGATGTCCCATTCCAGCGAAGCGTCGAATGCATCAGAACCGTCGTCATCGCCAAGGCACACGGTCGCCTTGCGGCGCAGCGTGTCGTTTTGTCCGCCGCCGGTCCATTGACTGCCGGGATCGGTTCCAACCGTGCCGAACGAGTCGATCGCCACGCCGGCTTTGCGCAGCACGATCGCGTCGTCGCCGTTGAACAGGCTGGATGTTGTCGTCTGATCCGTCTCCGCGAGAACGGCGGCTACCGCTCCGTCGTCGGCGACAACAAAGACGTCACTATCGGCAACCGTGCCCACCAGGTCGATGATCGTCCCCGCGGAGGCGTTGCCGTTGAAGTAGACGTGGATCTCGTAGCCACCCGCGTCGAGATCGACCGCCGAGCCGGTGCCGTTGTAGATCTCCAACGCCTTGTTCAGCGAGGCCCCCTCGACGTACTCCGAGAAGAAGAGCTCCGCCGTGGCCGCCTGCGCCCTTGCCGGAAGGAAGGGCAGCATGGCCAGCACCATGGCGAGAACAGCTGCCAACGAAATTGAATAGCGAAGGCCGCGCCTGGGCGCGGCAAACATGTGCGAACGACTCACGAGTTCTCCTCCAATGAAGCCCCTATTAGCTCTGTGTTGTCACTCCGTCCTGTCTAACCCTAACCACTCAGAGTGATAAGTGGCGGATGATCCTCGACGGTCTGCGGGAACCGTCAGTCGGCTTCGCGAGCCGCCAGGATCTCGCGCAGCCGAGATATGCGGGAGCGTATCTCCGGCGCGCCCGTCGCGTCGCGGCCTTTGGCCGTTAGCCCCCCTTCGGCCGCCGCAACCGGGCTGCCGAAGTCGCCGCCTCCACCACCCGACTGCGATACCTGCTCCATGGCGGCGCCGTAGATCGCGGTGATCTGAGTTTCCCGGGCCGCCAGCTCGCGTCGCAGATCCTCGGTGGATCGCTGCTCATCGGCGTCCACGCGGAATTGGGCGGCGAGCTCTCGCAGCTCGTCCTGGCGGGTCCGCAGCGCGTGACGCGCCGCAAAATCATCCGTGGGGGTGGCGTTGAGGGCGTCAACGACCTCGGCGAGTTCTCGATTGACTGCGTCCAGATCCTGCACCGGTTCATCCATGACGCCAAACCTACCCGTCGGCACAGCGCAATCGCGCTGTTCCCGCCCGAACCCGCGCCGCGGCCAGAAGCAGAACGGCGGCAACCACCAGCCACGGGATTGTGAAGCCGCCGGTGACATCAACGAGGAGCCCGAACAGCGGCGGTGCCGTGACGATCGCCAGCTGGTTGGCCGTCATCGCCAGGGCCAGCGCCAGACCGACGGCGTGGTCGGGAGCGACCTCGGCGACGTGGACGACCCACGGGCCGTACCAGCCGAAGGAGAAGAAGCCGAAGCCGAAAGCCAGCAGGAGAAGGGACCAGAACGGTGCAGTTGCCGGGAAGAGTGCCATGATCGTCGCACCGGCGGCGGCCCCGACGAGGGCGACTGTGATCGCGGTGATCCGTCCCGAGGGGAGTCGATCACTCCAGGCGGCCAGCACGACCCGCCCGGCCATCCCGGCCACCTGGGCGGCGGCCAACGCCCAGGCGGCTCGAGTCACCGCGATGTCATGGGTGTCCCGCAGATCGATGATGAGGTAGGTGATGATGGCCATCTGGGAGCTGACGAGGGCGAAGCTGGCCCACATCGCGGTCCGGATCTCGGGATGGGCGAACAGCGCTCGTAATTGGGGACCGAACGCGCACGGCTCTCCCCGGAACGCCAGCGGCGGCCGCCGGTACACCACGGCGAAGATGAGGACGCCGCTCACAGCAACGGCGGCGGCTGTGAGCAGCGCCGACCGAAGCCCGTGGGTGGCGGCGACCCACGGAAGGGTGGCTGCCGCCAGCGCCCCGCCAAGCGGCAGCCCGGTCTGGCGGATTCCCATACCGAGACCTCGCTGTCGCGGCGGGAACCATCCGGCAACAACCTTGCTGCCGCCGGGCTGGGTGGTGGCATAACCGGCACCACCGATGAGCAGGACGGTCAGCAACATGACATACGAGTCCGTGAAAGCTGCCGCGGTGGCGCCGGCGGCGAGCAGCATGGCCCCGGACACCATGATGATTCGCTCTGAACGACGATCCAGCAGACGCCCGACAGGCACCAGGGCGAAGAGCGGGACGAGGGCGACCGCGGTGATGATCAGCCCGCTGCGGGCGGCGCTCAGGTCGTATGTTTCCTGAAAGAACGCCGTCAAGGCGCCGATGCCGAGCAGGACAAACGCCGACGTCGCCTGGGTGAGTGTCGCCGCCGGCAGCACGATCCAGCGGTGACTCAGATCGATGTCGTCCGGCAGCGGCGCCGCGTCGCTCAATGGCCGCCGAGGAAGGCCCGCCTCACCTCGGGGTCGTCGATGAGCCCCTGACCGGTTCCTTCATATGTGTTGACGCCGAGCTCGAGGACGTAGCCGCGGTCGGACACTTCGAGTCCCTGACGAGCGTTCTGTTCGATCATCAGGATCGTCAGGCCGATCTCGTCGTTGAGCGAGCGAATGTGGTTGAAGATCTGGCGGGTGATCGACGGCGCCAGGCCGGCGGACGGCTCGTCCATCATCAGCAGCTTCGGTTCGAGGAGCAAGGCACGGCCGATCTCGAGCATGCGCTGCTCGCCGCCGCTCATCGTGCCCACCTGCTGTTTGGAACGCTCCCCCAGTCGCGGGAAGAGCCCGTAGACCACATCGATGCGCTCCGCGATACGAGCCTTGTTCTTCTCGAGGAACATTCCCATCTCGAGGTTCTCGTGGACCGTCATCTGGGGGAATACGCTGCGCAACTGCGGCACTATCGCGATTCCGGAGCGAAGCACATCCTGCGGTTTGAAGTTGGTGATCTCCGCACCGTCGAAAATGACGTGGCCCAGGCGGACGCTGATGAGCCCGTAGACCGCCCGAAAGACGGTCGATTTCCCGGCCCCGTTCGGCCCGATGACACACACGATCTCCCCGGGGTGCACGTCGAGGTTCACCCCATGGAGTATGTCGAAGTCGAGGTACCCGGCGTAGAGGTCCTGAACCTGAAGAATCGGGGAGCCGTTCGTGTCAGTCATGTGCCGAAGTACGCCTCGATCACGGCCTCGTCCTCCATGACCTCCTCGGGGGTTCCCTCTGCGAGCTTCTCCCCATAGTTGAGGACGTATACCCGGGTACACAGGTCCGAGATGAAGCGCATGTCGTGCTCGACGATGAGGAAAGCCTTTCCTCGCTCTTCGTTGAGCCGGCGGATCCGGTCTTTGATCGTCTCCACCAGCGTCGGGTTGACTCCGGACGCCGCCTCGTCGAGCAGGATCAGGTCGGGGTCGGGCATCAATGCCATTCCCAGCTCGAGGAGCCGGCGCTGGCCGCCGGACAGGGTCCCGGCCGGCTCGAGGGTGAGGTGCTCGAGAGACAGGAAGTTGATGAGCTCCCGCGCCCGCTCCTCCGTGTCCGCCTGGCTGGGCCGCAGCTGGCTCCAGATAGTCTCACCGCGCCATTGCCTGCTCACCAGCATGTTCTCCAGCACCGTGAGTTTGCGGTACACCCGGATCACCTGGAAAGTGCGAGCCATCCCGAGGTGGGCAACCGAATGTGGCTTCTTGCTGGTGATGTCGATGCCCTTGAACAGGACCCGACCCTCGTCGATCGACTGCACTCGGCTGAGACAATCGAAAAGCGTGGTCTTGCCGCTCCCGTTGGGTCCGATCAAACCGACCATCTCTTGGGGATAGACGGCGAAGTCGACCGATTGCACGGCCACCAGGCCACCAAACCGTTTGGTGACGCCGCGCCCCTCGAGCAGAGGCTTGACGCTCGGATCGCGCACTACGGTCATGGCTCTCCCTCCCCGGCAGCACCGCCCATCCACCGCTTCCAGACGCGCTGGATGCTGGTCCCCGAGCGGTCCCCGAGGGCGCCCATGATGCCGGCCGGGACAAACAGCACTATGCCGATGAGAATCGCCCCTTCCGCGAGCAGGTGGTAGTCGGCGAAGTTCTTCCACACGACATCTCGCATCCAGTAGATGGTGGCCGCACCCAGCGGCGGGCCGGCGACGGTGCCGAGGCCGCCGAGCATCGACATCATCACGAGCTCGACGGTGCGGCTCTCGATGAACACGAGATCGGGATCGATAAAGGTGTTCTGGTAGGCCCACAGTCCGCCGACCAGTCCGGTGAAGAATGCGGCAATCGCAAACGCAGTGATCTTGTGCAGAGTCGTACGGATCCCACGCATCTCGGCACCAACTTCGTCCTCACGAATCGCAATGAGGCTGGCGCCGAACTCACTGCGCCGGATCCACCACATGACGCCGACGACGATGATCGCCAGTATCAACGTGAGGTAGTAGAACAACGGCCGGTTGAGATACGGCGGCAGTGTTAGTCCCACGCCGCCGCCGGTGATCCCCTTCGACACACGAACGATCTCGCGCATCGCGACAAACGTTCCGAGCATGGCGATCGAGAAGTAGGGCCCTCGCAGCCGCAGGGTCGGGAACCCGATCATGTAGGCGAAGACCACCGCAAAGACCGCGCCGGCAAAAAGGGCCGGGGGGAACGCCCAACCGTGGCCCATCAGGATGCCCGTGCCGTAGGCACCGACGCCGAAGAAGACGGCGTGCCCGAAGTCGACGTATCCGGTGAAGCCTCCCGTGAGGTTCCAGTCGGATGCCAGCGTGATCAGCATGAACATCTGGGTGAACCTGAACAGCAACGAGTTGCTGACGAGTGTCTGGCCTTCGATCCGCGTTATCGCCGGAATCAAGAACAGGGCAATGACGAGAACGAGCAGCACGATCCGCCGGACCCAGCGGGCCCGCGACACCGGTGCCACGGGGGCCGGCGGGCGGGTCGGGGTCACGGTGGTGCTCACAGCGGCTGGGGCTCTTCATCGGTGCGTAGCCCGCCGAACAAGCCCTGGGGCCGTGTCACGAGGATGACAACCAGCAGGGCGAAGGAAGCCACGATCGCCAGGTTGGTGCCGATCTTGTCGACGTAGATGCCGATGAAGCTCTCGAGGAGGCCGAGTGTCAGCCCGCCCATGAGAGCTCCGGGAATGCTGCCGAGGCCGGCCAGGGCGGTGATCGTGAAGGCCCGCAATGTCAGCGGAGGGCCCTGGAAGGGTGCGATCGCCTGGATCGGGCTGATCATCGTGCCGGCGACGCCGGTGATGGCGATGCAGATCCCGAACGTGATGGCGTAGATCTTGTCGATGTCGATGCCGACGATGCGCGCCGCCTGCTTGTTCTGGGCGGCTGCCCGGATCGACTTGCCGGTCTTCGTGCGCTGCAGGAACAAGTAGAGCGAGATCATGATCACCAGCGCCAGCGCGAGCACGACCGACTTCGTTATCGGGATGGTGATGTCCTCAGACACGGTCCAGAAGCCGGTGGCGGAGCTTTCGGTGATGCGAGAATCAGCGGTGAACACCAGCTTGAGGACGTTGGCGATGATGATCGACAACCCGAATGTCACCAGCAGCGAGACCAGGTGGGGCCGGTCGACGACCCGGTTGATCAGCACCTTCTGCAAGACGTACCCGAGCAGGAACATCACAGGAGCGACCACAATGATGGCGGCGAATGGTTCCCAGCCGTACTCCTTGTTGAGGAACCACGTGAGGTAGGCGCCCACCATGATGAACTCGCCGTGCGCCAGGTTGATGACGTGCATGACGCCCCAGATCACGGAGAAGCCGAGCATCATCGCCGCGTAGAAGCCACCGAGCATCACCCCGTTGATGACGGCTTGGACAAACTCGCTCACTCGGTGCGTCCCTCGATGTCGAACTCGGGGCCGGCCTGACGGCCGGCCCCGATCGGACTAGCGGTTCGAATCAGCGCTCGCTCCATGGCGGCATCGGATAGATGATGTCCTCCACGGCCGCGATCGTCGGCGCAACCACGTTGATGACCCCGCTCTGGATCTGGACCGTGCCCATCGGCTTGCCGGCGTTCTTGCCGGTGTCGTCGAAGTTGATCGGCCCGTAGAACGTCGTCACATCGAGGTCGTACAAAGCCTGGCGCACCGCATCGGTGTCCATCGAGCCCGCATCCTCAATGGCGAGCTGCAGCGCCAACGCGGTAGCCGTCGACTCGGCCGCTTGATACGAGGGCGGCTCGCCCCACAGGCCGAGGTATCGCTCGTGGTACTCGGCGGCCGTGCCGAACCATTCATCCTGCCAGGACATGGTGCCTTCCCACTGGGTCGGGCCCAGGATGTAGTCGGCGTCGGAGCCGACCTCGGTCACAAACTCGGGGTTCGACGGACCGACGGTGATCACCATCGCCTTCGGTGAGAAGTTCAGCTCCTTGGCCGCCCGTACGAAGAGCAGGGCATCGTTGAAGTGACCCCCGCCGACAAAGACGTCCGGTTCGAGATCGCGGAACTTGGTCATGATGGCCGACACATCGGCGACATCCTTGGGGTACGTCTCTACTGCGAGCACATCGAAACCGTACTCGGCGGCCCACTTCTGGGCACCATCAGCCACCGACGTCGGGAAAGCGGTGTCCTCGTAAGCGATTACCGCGGTCTTGGCACCCTTCTCCGACAGCAACTCCAGCGCGGACTGCGTGTAGTTACCGGCCGGCGTCAGCACCGCGAAGATGTTCTTGAACCCGCGTTCGAAAATGCCTTCTGAAGCGCCGTTGCCTTCAACCATGAGCACGTTGTACTTCTCGGCGATAGCCGACGTCGACATCGTGAGACCGCTGGAATATGGTCCAAGGAGGAAGTCGACCTCGTCCTCAGTGATCAGGGTCTCAACCAGTTGAGCAGCCGTATCCGGGTCGCCTTCGTCGTCGTAGTAGATGATTTCGACGTTGTACTTCTCGCCACCGACGTCAATGCCGCCTTGCTCTTCGTTGATCCACTTCTCCCACAGGTTGTAGCCCTGCCGGGTGTCCTGGCCCTCCCGGGCGTACTTGCCCGTCTCGCTGACGGCGGCACCGATCTTGATCGTGCCGACGGGACCGCTGGCAGCAGCGGTCGTGTCCGGCGCGGCTGTCGTCGCCCCGGCCGTCGTTGCGGGAGCCGAGGAGCACGAGAAATGCGGATTTCCGTTTCATTGGCCCTCCATTAAAGAGTGGTCGTTGGTTCGGTTGATCGGGCACCCATGATCTGGGCACACCACTGTTCGCCTGACACGGTAGCGAATGGGGCCCTTGCCCGGCAGGAAAACTCGTTGAGTGGCGCAACGAGCCGGACAACCGGCACCTTGACGACGACCAGGAGTCGGCGCCCGCCGAGGCGAAGCGTTGTCAGCACTGCGTCGCTCTCCGATTCACGGCGCGCGCGACGCGGGCCGCTGCTACGTCACGATGACGGTGGGGCAGATCGACCGGGTTGCGACGTAGTGCGAGGTGGAGCCGATCAGCAGCGAAGCGACCGAGCCGAGCCCTCGAGAACCGAGGACGACCAGAGCAGCCTTCTCCGATTGCGCGACGAGCGATTCGCCCGCGTGTCCGAGCGTTATCCGCATTGTCAGCCGGACATCGGTCTCGACAGCCTTCTTCTCGAGGATCCGGCCGAGCTCCTCGTCGGCCACTTCTATCGCCTTCTCTTCATCGGTTGGCGCCAACCACACAACTTCCCCGCCGACCTGGGTGGATATCGACGTAACGGCCCGCACCGACTTTCCGAGCATCTCCGCATGGCGAATCGCCCAATCCAGGGCGGCCAGTGAGGAGTCCGATCCGTCCACCCCAACGACGACATCCATCAGGTCGTCCGCCACCACTCCTTCCTGCGGTGTGGGAACGACGACAACCGGGCAGACCGCATCGCTGAGGACCTTGTGGACCACACCCCCCATCGCATGCGGGGCCCAGCGGGTGTGCCCGTGGCGCCCAACGACCAGCAGCGAGGCGTTCTTGCGTCTCACGGACGAAAGCAGCGCCGCCGCGGCATAGTCCTCCACCAGCTTCCACTCGAAGTCGACACCAGCGGTTCGAAGCGGCTCTGACCACGGCCCGGCGAGCTCGGTGCTGACGAGCGAGACGAGCTCATCGCTGGCGAGAGGAGGAATCGAGAACATGTGCTCGAGGAGTGGAGCCATAGCATGGACGATCGTCACTTCCGCCCCACATAACCTGGCAATCCGAGCCGTCCAGCCGGTAGCCGCCACCGACCCAGCTGAACCGTCGGTTCCGAGGACAATTCGTTCGTAAGTCATACTCGGTAGCTCCGGCGGAGCCTTCACCTCCAATGCTACGCCGCGGACGCGGCAGTTGTGAGCGAGCGGACCCTGCCCGGCGAGAGCTAGGACCCATCGTCATCGGCCTGTTGATCGGGCGGCGGCACATCCTTTCCACGGCGGCGGGCGGCGATGGTCTCGGGGTGGATTCGCTTGAGGTCGGCTGTGGTGAATTGATCCAGCAAACTCCAAGCCAGCTCCAGAGTCTCTTCGAGAGATCGGCCGGCCCCTCCCTGGTGGATGAAACGCCTTTCGAAGTCATCCGCGAATGCCAGCGAGCGCCGATCATGTTCAGAGAGAGCGGCCTCGCCGATTATCGCAACCAGCCTGCGAAGGTCGCGACCCTCCGCGTAGAAGGCGTATAGCTGATCGGCAACCTGGCGGTGGTCGAACCGCGTCTTGTCGGCGCCGATGCCCGCGTTCATGAGCCGGCTCAGGCTCGGAAGGACGTCGATCGGTGGGTCGATCCCCTTGCGATGCAGTTCACGTGATAACACGATCTGGCCTTCGGTGATGTAGCCCGTCAAGTCGGGAATAGGGTGCGTTATGTCGTCGTCCGGCATCGAGAGAATCACCAGCTGGGTGATCGAACCGTCGTGATCGCGGATTCGCCCCGCACGCTCGTAAATCGATGCGAGGTCGGTGTACATGTAGCCCGGATAGCCCCGCCGGCCGGGGATTTCCTCGCGTGCCGTCGACACCTCACGCAACGCCTCGCAATAGTTGGTCATGTCGGTCAGGATCACCAGAACGTGGAGACCCTTCTCGAAGGCAAGGAATTCAGCCGCGGTCAACGCCACCCGCGGGGTCAGCAAGCGCTCGATGGTCGGATCATCCGCCAGATTGAGGAACATCACCGTGCGACCAAGGGCGCCGCTGTCTTCGATGAATCGACGGAAGAAGCTCGCTTCCCGGTGTGTGATCCCTAGCGCGGCGAACACGACGACGAAACCTTCTCGGTCGCTGCCACCCACGCTGGCCCGGGCGGCGACCTGGGCGGACAGTTGCGCGGCCGGCAACCCGAAGCCCGAGAAGATCGGGAGCTTCTGGCCGCGCACGAGCGTGTTGAGTCCGTCGATCGCCGACACTCCTGTCTCGATGAACTCCGCCGGGTGCTCACGTGCCGCCGGGTTCATGGCGAGCCCTGCCACCTCCCAGAACGCCTCCGGCAGGATCGGCGGGCCTCCGTCGGCGGCGTTGCCCGATCCGTCGAACATGCGGCCCAGCATCCCGACCCCGACGCCCAGACGTGCCGCGTCGCCACCGAGGCGCACCCGGGTGGCGGCAACGTCGAGACCGCGAGTACCGGCAAATACCTCAATGACGGCACGGCTCCGGTCCACTTCCAATACCTGGCCCCTCCGCACCTCGCCACCGGGAGCGACGATCTCGACGGTCTCGTCGTATTGCACGCCGTGAACGCCTTCCAGGAAGACCAACGGTCCCGACACGTACTCGACGGTCTGGAATTCGATGACGCGAAGTGCGCGAGACGTCATAGGGCCTCCACGTCTTCGATGATGCGGGTTTCGAGTTCCCGGCTTCGCTCTGCAGCCTCGTCGGGCGGCCAGTCGCGCATTCGGGCGACGTCGGCCAACACCGCGAGGGCCATGACAGCCTCGGGATCGACGCCGTCACGTACCGCCCGCCGGGTCGTCTCGTACACCAGGGAAATGATGCGCAGCATCTCGTACTGCTTTTCGAGGGAACAAAACGCATCGACATCATCGAACGCCGATTGCTGCAGGAAGTCCTCTCGCAGCATTCGCCCGACGAGGAATACGAGTTGCTCGCTCGGGGCGAGCACGTCGGCCCCCATGAGCTGAACGACACTCTGGAGTTGCTCCTCGCGATGCAGCAGCTCTAATGCCCAGCGGCGCCGTTCCTCCCAATCCATCGCCACGTTGTGGTCGAACCACGCCCCAATGTCATAGAGAGTGAAGCTGCGTGTCCAGTGAATCGCCGGGAAATGCCGCCTGCGGGCCAAGTCGGTATCGAGAGCCCAGAAGACTCCGGCCAGCCGCATGCTGTATTGCGTGACCGGTTCGGAGAAATCGGCACCGGGCGGTGAGACCGCTCCCACGACGGTCACCGACCCCTCGCGACCGCCGCCGCCCAGGCACCGCACGGCTCCAGCTCGTTCGTAGAACTCGGCGAGGCGCGACGGGAGGTACGCGGGGAAGCCCTCCTCGCCGGGCATCTCCTCGAGCCGGCCGGAGACCTCGCGCAGCGCTTCCGCCCAGCGGCTCGTCGAATCGGCGAGTAGCAGGACGTCGTAGCCCTGATCGCGGTAGTACTCGGCAATGGTCATGCCGGTGTAGATGCTCGCCTCACGCGCTGCCACCGGCATGTTCGACGTGTTGGCAATGAGGATGGTGCGGTCCATCAGCGGCCCGCCCGTTCGAGGGTCGCTGAGCTCGGGGAATTCTCTGAGAACGTCGGTGAGCTCGTTGCCGCGTTCGCCACATCCGATGTAGACGATCACATCTGCCGCCGCCCACCGGGCGAGCGACTGCTCCTGGACGGTCTTCCCGGTTCCGAACCCGCCGGGAATAGTGGTCGTCCCACCAAGTGCGACCGGAAAGAGAGTGTCGATCACTCGCTGGCCGGTGATGAGAGGAGCGTCGGGGTCCAGCCGCCCGGCTGTCGGGCGGGGCTCGCGGACCGGCCACCTCCGCATCATCGAGAGCGGGCGGTCATCCAGCCACACCACCGGTTGCTCGACCGGCGCTTCACCGGCCTGTATCCGAGTGACGGTGCCGCGCATTCTCGAGGGGACGAGGATGCGGTGCTCGAGCGTCGCGGTCTCCTTGACAGTTCCGAGCAACGTCCCAGGTTCCACGATGTCTCCCACCGTCACGGTGGGGACGAAGTCCCACAGACGGTCGCGGGGCAAAGCGGATATCTGTACCCCCCTCCGGATGAACGGCTCCCCGAACGGCTCGCCATTCTTGACAGCCAGCGGCGGCAGCGGCCGCTGGATTCCGTCGAACACCTGGCCCAGGAGGCCCGGCCCGAGCTCCACCTGAAGTGGAGCACCGGTGTCCTCGACGGCCGAGCCGACCTGGAGCCCGGATGTCTCTTCGTACACCTGGATTACGGCTTCGTCGCCGTCGAGTCGGATCACCTCCCCAATGAGGCGGTCCCGACCCACTCGGACGAGGTTGTAGAGCCGAGCTTCGTCCAGGCCGGTTGCGACAACGACCGGCCCGGCGATTCGCACCAGCCGGCCCGGAGCCCCGCTCATGTCTCCTCATCCTCTCCAAAACTGATCCGGTAACCGATGGCCCGTTGCAGCAGCGACGCCATCCGAGCCCGGTGATCGGTGGCTCCGACGCCGACCGCGCCGAGAGGAACCGCGACGACAACTGGAGACACCGAATCCTCGTATTCCTCCCGGATGGGTGGCTCGAGTGCATCGAAGAACGGGGCGAACACCCCAATCACCCCAACCTCTGGGTCCTTGCGAAGGCGTTCCAGCGCCGCCAGCGTCTCAGCCGTGTCGTCGACTGCAACCACGTCGGTTCCGGCAAGACGGAAGCCGACGGCCATCTCGGGAGGCGCCACCATCGTCAGCCGTGCCATTGCGATCTCATTCCAGGATCACCAAATCCTTCTCGATTGCTTCGGGGGGCACACCGGCGGCGATCGCTGCTCCGATTGTGCGCAAGTTGGCAACCTCGTTTTCCTTCGCCCACACATACGCCACGGGCACCCCGGGGCCGAGGGGATCCGCGGTGGCGAACATGCCGACCGCCGTCCTTGCCAGCATCTCGTCGAGCTCGTTACCGAGCGCAACCACGTCTCCCGACTCACCCCACCGCTCGATGGCGGGTCGCCAGTCCGCCGCCACGGGGCCTGCCGACAGAATGGTGATCGCGGCGGAGCGATCCTCAACGCGCGTGATGCGCGCCAACGCCGTCACCGGCACCGCGCCACCGGCTAGGAAGCGCTCCGCCGGTTCGAGTGCGTCCCACTCTTGCCCCTCTGCCCGCGACTTGTTGAGGCGGAGCGCCACGAGAAGGTTGACGTGGTCGATCACGGCACGGAGGACCCTGACGACTTCGGGCTCGGCATCGTGGAGTGCGGCGTTGAGCTCGGCGGCGGCCGCCCGGTCGAGCGTCCGCTCGACGGCCCCGAGGTCCCCGGACTGCTCAAAGGTTCGGAGCGCGCCGGAAACCGCCCGGGCAATTGTCGGCGTCGGAATCCCCCACGAAATCATCAGTTCAACCGTCGGACGTATCCCGGCCTGGCTGGCAAGCTCGCTAAGGACATCATCGTCGAGTCGGCCGGCCGGTACCAGCGCGACCCGGATTTCGTCGGGGTCGACGCGGGCGTAGTGACCCCGCAGAATCGTACGGACATTGCGAAGATCCCACCGGCCGACCGCCCATTTCACGGGTCGGGCGGCGGGGCCCTCGTACCACGTAGCCATCTCTCGGAGCGTTCTCGCCAGGTTGGTGCGTAGCGACTCAAAGCACAATCGTATGCCGCGGTAGCGGGGAGTGGCCGCTACCAGGTCCGGTCGGTAGGGCGTGTCGCTCAACGTCGCCAGCAGCCGATCCGTGTCGAGAGAGGCAAGTTCCTCGTATCGAGCCCGCGTCAACAGGTCGGCGCGGCGAGCCCTCACCCGGGCGTTGCCGTACTCGAAGCCGTCACTCACGAGGCCCCCCCAACCGCTTGCTCTCGACCAGCCCCGGTACGAGTTGCCCGATCTGCCGGCGCAACTCAGGCTCGGCGTAACGGAGACGGTCTTCGATGGTATTGCGGACATATACCCCCTTGCCGTCGTGTGCCACGATCCCTCCCCAGGACTCGAGTGAGAACTCGACCTCCGCAAAACCGGTATCGCTGAGGATCTTCTCGACCAACACCTCGTCGCGCGGGTCGGCCATGACAACTTCGAGGGTGCCGAGGAAAGCGGAGCACTCTCTTACGAGGGCTGCCAGGCAGGCCGGATACCCGGGATCGCTTCTGTAGCGCGCCAGTCGGTCCTTGGCCACGCCGAGGATCTCCTGGAAGACTGCTTCGCGTGCCTCCTGCAGGCGCCGCTCCACGTGCAACTCGGCTCGATGCCGGATCACATCGGCGTCGCTCGACAGCGCGTCATCACGGGCCGTAGCCTCCAGCGCTTCCGCCTGCTTCGCCTGCCGGCGAGCCGACTGCATGAGGTCGGCTACGGCCGCGTCGCCGGCCGCGGTTATCCGTGCCATCTCTTCGTCGCCTTCCCTGCGGAGCGCCTCCAAGATCTCAGCGAGGGCCATCTAGGCACCGAGTATGAAGATGATCATGGAGGCGACGGCGAAGCCGAGTATCACGAGCGTCTCCGGAATCGCCACCATCAGGATCACACGGCCGATCATCTCGGGTTTCTCGGCCATGACGCCGATGCCGGCGGATCCGATCCGCGCCTGCGCGAGGCCGGTTCCGATGGCTGCCAGGCCAACTGCGATCCCGGCACCGATTCCCAACAGGCCAGTTTCCACTTCTGTCTCCTTTCAATCAGTCTCGATGAGGACCGGCGCCGGAGCCGCCACTTCGGGCTCGGCCGCCAGAGAGGCGCCGAACGGCGCGAAAGGTTCCCCGCCGGGCTCGTAGAACTTGTCGAAGAACTCGACGTAATGAAGGCGGAGTGCCTGGATCGTGGGGCTGAAGGTTCCGAGAACCAGGTTGAGCGAATGAAACAACGCCGCAATGACGATTCCCAGCGCCAGAGGGGCGGCAGCTCCGAGCTCGTTGGCAACGCGCGCCAGGAAAACCGACGCGAGGCCTATGGCCGCGATCCGCAGATACGAGAGGACGTTGCTGATAGCACCGATCAAGTCGAGCGGTCCCATGACGAGACCAAGCGGCCACTCGAGCGCGATGAGTACCGCCAACGCCACGACGACGGCAACAACCGAAGGGGTCATGACCCCTCTGGGGAGCCGTTCGGCGGCAACCCCCGCCATGGCGAACAGTGCACTCAGGGCTACCAGCAAGGCGGCTCGTTCGCCGAGCAGGTGGCGGTCGGAGGTCCGGAGCGCATTCCACATGCCCAGTCCGAGACCGAGGAAGATATGGGCCGCTCCAATGCCGACCGCGAGAAGCAGCAGCGGTCCGATGGCTTCCTGTCGATCGATCCAAAGCGGCTCCAGGCCGATGAGCCGGTGCCCGAGGTCACCCAGCACCTCCCCGAACACCACTCCCCATATCACCGCCCATACCGCTCCAATACTGAGAACACGGCTCAGGTCGGCGACAACAGCACTCCGTGAACCCCACCTTCGCCTCACCCAGGTAGTCAGGCCGAAGAGGATCAACCCGTATGCGATGTCTCCCAGCATGAGACCGAAGAAGAAGGGCATGACGATGGCCATGAGAACGGTGGGGTCGAAGGTCCCGTACCTGGGCAGCGCCAGCATCCCTACGAACAGCTCGAAAGGACGGGCCGGGCCCGGGTTCGTCAGCAGAATCGGCACTGGTTCATCAGGAGCAGCCTCCCGGGTGGTGAGCAGCACCTCGCCAACCACATCCGACCGGAGCGCATCCGCCAACTCATCGAGGTGGCGTTGAGGTACCCAGCCGATCGCGGCGAATGCTCTCTCGGTGGTCCCGATGTTGTGTAGCGCATCCAGTTGCGCAAGTCGCCGGTCGACGTTGTCTCGAGCCGCATGCCAGTGAGTTCGGAAGCTCAGCAGCTCCCAGAGCTCCGCCCGGGTTGCTTCGATCTCGACCGGCAGGTCCGCGATCCGTTGCTCCATCGACGTGATCGCGGACGTCAGCGACATGTTTCTGTACTCGTCGGGAAGATGGACCCGACTCACCTGCCTTTCGGCGAGCAGAGCATGCACCCGACGTGATCGGTCGCGGGGGAACACCAGCACCGCCCCGACTGTGTCGGAATCGACCTGGTCGGATATGACTTCGAAGTGAGTGTCCAGCAACGCTGCCAGCTCGTCGCGTACCCAGCCGATGACCGCGGCATGGCGCCGTTCCACGAGTATCGCCACCGTCTCGTATGCCTCCAGCTCTGGGAGCCGAGGCACCAGCGGAGCGAGGCGGCGGAGGGACTCGACATGGCGAGGCAAGGTGCTGCGTTCCGCTTCCAGATCATCGATCCTGGTCACCAACGGTTCGACTGCGGGTGCCAGTTGGTCGAGCTCCGCCGCGACCTGATCCAAGCGTGCTTCGACAGGGAACCTGTCATCCGGGATCTCCGGCACGACCCCCAGCGAGATGAGAGCGTCGAGACGGGTGCGGAGATGACGGAGGCGAGCACTCTCGCCCAGCTCTCCCTCGTCGACCGCTTGCGGTGCCGGCTTCAGGCCCAATTCGGACGATGCGTCGAGCAGTTGCACTGAGGCACAACGTTGGAGGCAAGCCATGGTGGAATCAAGAGTGCTCCGGAGACCCACGATCTCGGTTTTGACCATGGGTTCGAGCATGTCACGGCTCCTCTGGCACAGCGAGCACGGCGCCCATGACGAGATCAACGGCCGCGACCAGATGTGTCTCGGCCTGCCGACGCAGCCTCGCCACCCGCTCGTCTGCCGTGGCGCGGATATGTTCGCCCTCGTCGCGAGCGCGGGCGAGCCCTTCCTCGTATTGGCGATCGGCAGTAGCTTTGCCGCGGGCACGAGCGCCCTCCACGAGCTGCTCGGCGCGGCGGCGGGCCTCGGCACGGGCGCTGCCGGTATCCTCTTCAGCCGCGGCGATGGCAGCCGCCACGGACCGCTCGGTGCGAAGTATCTCGTCTAGCGGATTGACAGTCATTGCGGAGACCTCGCGTAGGTGGTGCGGCGCATCTGGACGCGCTTGAGGCGGAAGTGTTCCTCGCGCTCTCGTTCCTCCAGGATTCGCTGGATCCGGTTGCGGCTGGAGACGAGCCGGGGAATGACCACATGTTCGAGGGCATTGACGCGCCGCGTGGTGGCGGAGATCTCGGCAGCCAGCCGACGCAGCCTTACCTCACCGGCGGCGATCTGGAGTACAAGATCGACGCCGGCTTCAAACCGGTCGGCGGCTTCGTCAATACGGGGCGACGTGGAAGCCAGGCTGTAGCCGCGAGCCGGAGTGGGCCGCCCAATCGGGCGGTGCTCGATGCGGGGGACGCGGACTCCCATGATCGTGCCAACCTGAGCCTCGACCTCGACATGACCCGTGGCCGCGAAGGCTGCCGAAGCCACCGCCTCGGGGCCATCGCGGGCCCGGGCCCGATCAAGCGCCACCCGGGCCGCGGCGCCGGCTTCCCGGAGAGCATCGCTGCCGGCGAGGACCTTCCGCGCAGTGTCCCGGAACTCAGCCATCAGCTGTTCACGCTTGTCCTGGAGAAGATCGCGACCATGCTCGGCAAGAGCGACCTGGGCCCGACGGGCCAGCAGCTCAGTGCGAGTCGCGCCACCTTCATCCACGGTGAGTCTCCTCGTCTGATTCCAGTATGCGGGCTTGTGAAGAGAAGCACAACGGGCATTGGACCCTGAAAAACAATGAAATGCCGGCGGTGCCGCGGAGCGGCACCCGCCAGTTGCACCACGATGTCGGCACCGCACGGGCCTCATCGGCGGCAAACCGTATCTGACCGGCTCGCCGGGACCGGGGTGCCGGGACTTTCGCCTCTTGTTGGCTAACGCCTCACGGCAAAACGAGCAGTCACGCGAAGGCAAGACAAGTTCACATCAAGACACCAGCTCGGCTCGTATCACCCGCGCAACGAACCCAGCTCTCTTCAAGTCCAGCGAGCCGATGTGAGATCCGCGGCCAATCACGCGCCCAGCGCGGGAGTTGCGCAGCAACTCCCAAGGAATCCGAAGGATTCCCGTGGAGGTGAGGGGATTTGAACCCCTGACTTCTACGTTGCGAACGTAGCGCTCTGCCGGGCTGAGCTACACCCCCGGACGGGTGAGAAGTGTAGACCTGCCAGAGCGCTCATGAGCCCAGCCGCGAGCCTTGGGTCCCGTTCATTGTGCTTAATCCGGGGCTATAGCGCAGGATTAAGCACAACGAACGCGATGAGGTCCTACCGCTCGAGCTGCGCGCGTAGACGCTCCTGCACGATCGTTGTCGTCAGGTCGGCGCGGCTGCGTTCGATGAGGGCGCGGGCCACGTCGGTTGTGCGCCGCAATTGGGAGGTCATTCCGTCGGGGTAGTCGAGGGCGGCCAACAGATCGTGAATCACTTCCATGTCGGAGAAAGTGCGCTCGGCGGCTTCGAGGTCTCCCACCCGAAGCTGGTCGAGCAGCCGGCGGCGCAGCTCCCCAACGGCCTCGCCGAGGCCCTTGAGATAGGGCACGGCATGGACGCCGACGTCCGCCGGCAACGGCAGAGGTCGACCCTCGACGAGAGCCGCGGTCAACTCACCCTCGGCGTATTCCTTCACAGCGTCGTAGTAGAACCCGGCGTGATAGATATCGGTGTGCTCGGCGAGAGAGGGCTCGATCTCCTCCATCATTGCCCGCACCTCATCGAGGAGTTCACGGGCACCCGTGAACTCGCCGCGGTGCAATGCACGAATCGCCTTCGACGAACCCTGGATGATGCGGCGGCAGTTCTTGAGGGCGAGTTCCCGAGCGGCGAACTTGCCATCCAGCTCGGCACGAACCGCTACTTCGAGGGCTGCGAGATCCAGAGTCGAGTCTGTGGCCAACGACTATCCGGCGACGACACGAACGGTGGCCGGTTGGTTGCCCTCGCGGCGCAATTCGGCTGATGCGGGGGCTTCCACCGCTCCGATGCGCGGCGCCATCGCCACCGCGAGGTTCCGCTGCCGCAGCATGAGGAGCAACATGACGTAGGCGCCGATGGCGAGATCGAAGATGATCGTCGCTCCCAGCCAGAACGTACTGCCCGTCAGCAGCGCGACCGCCAGCGTGATGACAGCTCCCGCCGAGAGGGTCATGAGAAAGATGCGGCGCCTATCGGCCTGGCGACGCCTCGCCATGAGCTGTTGACCGTTCGTCGTCGCCACAGTCGCCAGAAGTTCGTTGGACCGCTGAAAACTGCGCGTCGCGGTCATGGGGGCGCGGCGCCGGCTTTCGAAAAACGACGGCAGTAGAAACGCAGCCCATACAGCGCCTATGAGCAGAAACACCAGCAGAGGCATTATCTCGTTTGTTCCCTTACTCGAATCCTGACGCGATCGTAGGCTGTGGCCCCCTCACAACCAAGGATCCCCGGCTCGCACGTCAATTGTCTGCGACATTGTGGTCGCTATTGGGTTCTATCAGCAACTCGACGGCGTGCCACAGAGCGGGACCGATCACCTCCAGGGATTCGCGCACAGCGCGTTCGGATCCCGGGAGGTTGATGATGAGGGACGATCCGGCGATCCCGGCAACCCCCCGCGACAACATCCCATGTGGGTTCTTGCCGAAAGTGGCGGCCCGCATCGCTTCAGCCAGGCCGGGGGCCGGCCGCTCGATCACTGCCGCTGTCGCCTCCGGCGTGAGGTCGCGCGCCGAGAAACCGGTCCCACCGCTGGTGATGATCAGACCGGCCCGCGAGAGAAGTTCGCGCAGAGCTGCAGAAACGGAATCGACGCCGTCGGCCACCACCTGAACGGCGATGACGTCGAATCCCATCCCCTGGAGAAGCTCGGCGGCGGCCGGGCCCGACCGGTCCTCGGCCTCGCCCCGGCTCACGCGGTCGCTCACGGTCAGTACCGCGGCATTCACCTCTCCCAGTCTCCCGACTTGCCGCCGCTCTTCGAGAGCAACTGGACGGGGCCGATCACGGCGCCGCGGTCAACTGCTTTGATCATGTCGTAGAGGGCGATCGCACCTACAACGGCCCCCGTCATCGCCTCCATCTCGACCCCGGTCTTGGCCGTCACTTCGACCGTGACGACGACCCGGGCTCCGGCCTCGGTCGTTTCGACATCCGCGGAGATGGCATCGAGGCCGATCGGGTGGCATAGCGGGACCAGGCCGGGCGTTTGCTTGGCGCCCTGAATCGCGGCTATTCGGGTAACGGCGAGCGCGTCGCCCTTGGGAAGGGTGCCGGAGAAAAGAGCGCTCCTGGCATCGGCGGACATCGCAACGTGGGCTTCGGCAACCGCGACACGGTGCGTCTCCGCCTTGGCCCCGACGTCGACCATTCGCGCCCGACCTTCGTCGTCGAGGTGCGTTAGTTCAGCCACCCAGAGCCTCCTCTCGCGTGCGGTCCTCCGGATGTCGGAAGTACTCGAGTTCTACCGGCTGCCCGCTCTCAACGGTGCCCCGGCCTACCGGCACAACGATAAACGCGTCGGCCAGAGCAAGCGCGGTGAGGACGTTCGATTGCTGACCTCCCGAGGGCATCGCCACCAGCCGGTCGCCGTCTCGAGCTACCGCCGCCCGAACAAAGACCGTCTTCGCCGGATCGGTCCGGATCTCCTCACCGGCGACGGCCGCCCGGCGGGGCCGGAAGAGTCGAGTGGCGCCCATCATGTGCAGCAGAGCCGGGCGCAGGAACTGCTCGAATGCCACGAAAACGGAAACCGGGTTGCCGGGAAGGCCGAACAGGGGAGTCCCACCCAGCGAGCCGAAAGCGAATGGCTTGGCCGGCTGCATCGCCACCTGCCAGAACTCAACGGTGCCCAGGGAAGCGAGCTCTTGCTTGATCAGGTCGTACTCCCCCATCGAGACGCCGCCGCTGGTGACCACAACATCACCGTTGCGAGCCGCATGGCCCAACGTCTTGTTGAGTACCTCGGCGTCGTCGGGAACGATGCCGTAGTCGACTACTACTGCGCCCAGGTCCTCCAGCGTGGCTTGCAGGGTGGGACGATTGGTATCCCGGATCTTGCCGACCGCCAGCTTGCCGGTATCCGGTGGAACCAGCTCGTCGCCGGTCGACAAAATGGAGACCGTCGGTCGGCGCCGGACCTTGGGGAAGGCCACTCCGATCGAGGCGAGCACACCCAGGTGGGGAGCGGTGAGGCGGGTGCCCACGGCGAAGACCTCGGAACCGGCGGCTATGTCACCACCCGCCGGGCGCACCGCGGTACCAGCGGTGGCGGCCACCCGGATCTCGACGGTCTTGCTGCCGGCATCGGTGTCCTCCACCTTCACGACGGCATCGGCGCCGTCGGGCATCGGGGCCCCGGTCATGATCTTGATCGCCATCCCGGCTTCGACCGCCCGGGTCGGCAACGACCCGGCGGGTACATCCTCGATCACCTCGAGCATCACCGGCACCGTGGCGACATCCGCGGCGCGGACCGCGTACCCGTCCATGGCCGAGTTGGCGAAGGGAGGCACATCGTGTGGGGCCGTGACGTCCTCGGCCAGAACAAGGCCCCTGGCTTCGCGCAGGGTGGCCGGCTGGGCCGGCAGGACCGCCATCGCATCGAGCACCGCCGCCTGGGCGGCTTCCAGCGTCCTCACGAAACCACCCGGTTTTCCCGTCTGGTCAGGATACGTTGGATGTTGTCCTTGTGCCGCCAGATCACCAAGCCGGCAGTGAGGGCCGCCAGAACGAGGTGCCATCCGGGCTGGCCGGCGACCGCGTACAGCGGCACATACAAAGCCATGGCGCCCAGCGAGGCAACGGAAGCGACCTTGGTGGCAAGAATGACCGCGAGCCATGCCAGAGCCAACAAGAGGCCGAAGAGTGGCTCGAGCCAGATAACCCCTCCGATGGCAGTGGCGACACCGCGGCCCCCGCGGAAACGATGCCAGATCGGAGCGGCATGGCCCAACGTGGCGGCCAGAGCGCAGGCAAAGCCGACCGTCTCGTTGATGAGAACCGCCCCCAGCGCGGTGGCGAGGACACCCTTGACGGCGTCGCCCAGCAGCACCAACCCGGCCGCTTTCTTGCCCAGAGTGCGAAAAACATTCGAAGTCCCCGGATTGCCGCTGCCGTGCTCATAGATGTCGATACCCATACGGCGAGCCACTATTACGGCGAAATCGACGCTTCCGATCAGGTAGGCCGCGACGATAACTCCAGCAATTGACAAGAAATTGGTCACAGGACGAGTCTAGGGGTGTAGGCTCGCCGTTCTGGGAGGCGAGATCTGACGGGGTGCGTTTGATGATCGGTGTTTTCGGTGGCTCGGGGTTCTACGAGTTCCTCGACGACGCGCGCCAGATCGAAGTCAGCACTCCGTACGGCGCGCCGGCGGCACCTCTGACAGTGGGCACACTCGACGGTATCGAGGTCGCATTCCTCCCCCGTCACGGCGTCGACCACCAGTTCCCGCCGTCGCATGTGCCGTTCCGCGCCAACGTGTGGGCCATGAAGCAGGTAGGCGCAACGTGCGTCGTCGGGCCGTGTGCCGTCGGAAGCCTGCAGCGCCACATCGAGCCCCGGAGCTTCGTGGTGTGCGATCAGCTGTTTGATGCCACCCGCGGCCGGGTCGGCACGTTCTACGACGGTCCCGAGGTCGAGCATCTCTCCTTTGCCGACCCGTACTGCGAGGACCTGCGAGCGGTCGCCCTCGATTCGCTTCGTGAAGTTGGCGGAACCGCCCACGACGGGGGCACCGTGGTTGTCATCGAGGGCCCAAGATTCTCGACACGCGCCGAGAGCTCGTTCTTCGCCTCCCAGGGGTGGGAGGTCATCAACATGACGCAATCACCCGAAGTGCAACTGACCCGGGAGCTCGGGATGTGCTACGTGAACATCTCGGTCGTCACCGACTACGACGTCGGTGTGGCCGGCGACATCCCGCCCGTCACCCATGAAGAGGTCCTAACCCAATTTGAGGCATCGGTAGGTACTCTGAAGTCAGCAGTGCGCGTGATGATCCCGGCAATCGCCGGGACACATAACTGTGGAGGCGATGGATCATGATGGGGGACCGACTACACCGTCTCCAGGTTTCACGCGGTATCGCCTGCTCGCGTAAGCAGCCACTACGCGTCCAGCCTGTCCTGACTCTGCCGAAGAAGCTTCCGAAAGAAAGCGCTACGTCCCCTCGAGGCCCTTTTGAGCAACCGACCGAGAGTTCGGTCGCGGCATCGGTGATTCAGGGCTTTGTAGGGAAACCTACCGAAAGCCCCCTCCCCGTGATGCCGATCGCAAGTCCCCCACCATTCCCCCTGCTTGCGTGAGGCTCCCTCCCCTTCGGGGGAGGGACACGGGGAGGGTCCAAACTGAGTTCGACCCTCTTCCCTAGAGGTGCTCCGTTGCGTACGGTCGGGTCATGTTCTGGCTCGCCCGACCTCCGTACTGGCAATGGCTCGCCGCCGCCGCCGTCCTCGCCGCGGCCCTATATCTCGACCTGACCGGCCCACCCACCGAGAGATACCCCTTCGTGGCTGCCTCCGTCGAAGCGGGCGAGGCGGTTGTCGTCGAATGGAGGGACGTCCCTCGCGGCGTGTTGCCGCCGCGCGGAGACACCTCCGGGGTCGCCGGCCGGGCCCTGGCAGCCGGGACGCCACTCGTTGACGGCGTGCTCGAGCCGGCGGCCGCGGTACCTCCGGATTGGTGGGCGGTGACCATCGAGCTGCCGGTCTCCGCGAGCGCAGGAGGCGAAGTCATGATCACGACACGGGCGCCGGACCTCGAGGTTGCCGGCATCGTCGTAACGCCTTCGACCACGAGCAGTTTCGGCTCGCTCTCCCCCGGCCTCGTCGCCTTCCCTCCCGACCATGCTCCCGCCATCGCCAACGCCCTCTCCGAACACCGCGCCACCATCCTGGTACGGCCGTAGAGTGTGTCTCCTCCCCCGTCGGACGCCGCCAGGCGGACGATGGCTGGGGAGGTGCCCGAGGTACGAGGGCGGAGGGGGCAGCCAAGACGCGGCGGACAGCTCGCTGCGCGGACGCCTAGCCAGACGCTGGTCCCGCGCCTCCGCTACCCCCCTCCCCCTCCTTCGTCGGGGACTCCCCCCAAACGTTTCCCGACTGCGTCGTGAAACGGGGGGAGAGACAACACTGTCTCCTCCCCTCGCGAGCGCAGCACAAAGGGGAGGTGCCGAGCGCAGCGAGGCGGAGGGGGCAGCCAAGGCGCGACGGACAGCTCGCTGCGCGGACGCGTAGGCGCCGGACGCTGGTCGCGCGCGTCCGCTTGGAGTTGCGCAGCAACTCCCAAGGAATCCGAAGGATTCCCCCCGACTGCGTCGTGAAACGGGGGGAGACACATTCAGGCCTAGGCTTGGCCGGATGTTCGATGCCATGTTGTGGGGGCTCATCCAGGGCCTCACCGAGTTCCTCCCGATTTCATCCAGTGGCCACCTGGTGCTGGTTCCTGCTGTCCTGGGCCGGGAAGGTCCGGATCTGGCGACGTCGGCTGTGCTCCACCTGGGCACTCTCGCCGCAGTACTGGTCTACTTCCGAGCCGAGGTGAGTCACATCCTGCGGCTCACCACCCAGGGCAAGAGGTTGCTCCGGATACTCGCCATCGGCACCATCCCGGTGGTTGTGTTGGGACTCACCCTGAGGAGCGGCTTCGAATCGCTCAACGAGAACCCCACCGCCGTGGCGATTGCGCTGCTGCTCACCGGTGTCGCACTGTTCGCCACCCGCTGGATCCCGCGCGGGCGGCGCACGATGTCCGACTCCACCGACGTGGACGCGGGCACACTCGGCCTGGGCCAAGCGCTCGCGCTGATCCCGGGAGTGTCCCGCTCCGGCGCCACGATCGCCACCGGGCTGCTGCGCGGCTTCGAGCGGGCCGAGGCGGCCCGTTTCAGTTTCCTTCTCGGGATCCCGGCCATCGCCGGCGCCGGGCTTCTCGAGTTCGTGGAACTCGCCGGGGACGGCGGTGGGGTCAGCAACGCCACCTGGGTTGGCATGGCGGTTGCCGCGGTCTCCGGTTACGCGGCGATCGCACTGCTCCTTCGCTTGATCGGGCGCGCCGGGCTCACTCCGTTCGGCATCTACTGTGTCGGCTTCGGGACCGTCGCCCTGTTCCTGGTATAGCGGCCGACCGAGCGAGCGGGCATAAACGAACCAATCCGGCGGTTGGACAAACTCATGGGAATCTTCAACAAGAAAACGAAACCGTCCAAGCTCGACTCGCTGGACGAGCTGCAACCGATGCTGGAATCCGGCAAGCCGGTGCTGCTCGATCTGATGCAGGTCAACTGTGGCCCGTGTCGAGTGATGGACGGCATCGTCAACGAGCTCGCCAACGAATACGGCGAGAGCGCCCACATCGTGAAGGTCGATGTGACCAAGGTTCCCGGTGCGGCCCAGGCGTTCGGAGTCCGCTCGACGCCTACCTTCGTGCTGCTGGGCACGGCAACCAAGTCTGTCTCGAAGAAGGCGCAACGGAAGGGCAAAGCCGCCAAGCCGCCGACTGACAAGATCTCACCGAGGTGGCGCCAGTCCGGTCTCGTCAAAAAGGACCAGCTGAGCCGTGTGCTCGAGAGCAACGGCGCCGCTCGCGTGAGCAGCTAGTGGTCTCCTAGGACGAGTAGTCGTAGAAGCCGCGGCCCGTCTTGCGTCCCAGCAGCCCGGCTTCGACCATCCGCTTCAGTAGCGGCGGTGGTGCGTACCGCGCCTCGCGGAACTCCTCGAACAGCGACTCGGCAACGAAGAGCATCGTGTCGAGTCCGATGAGGTCGGAAAGCGTCAACGGTCCCATCGGATGCGCGGCCCCATTGACCATCCCGGCATCGATGTCCTCCTTGGAGGCGAACCCCTCCTCGTACATGACAATGGCGTCGATGATGTACGGCACCAGCAGCTTGTTGACGATGAATCCCGCCCGGTCTTTGGCGTGCACCACCACCTTGCCCAGCTGATCTGTGGCGAAAGCCGCAGCTTGTTCCACGACCTCGTCAGAACTCAGGACGCTGCGCACAACCTCGACGAGCGGCATCACAGTCGCCGGATTGAAGAAGTGGAGCCCAACGACGGATTCGGGACGCGAGGTCGCTTGAGCGATCCGCGTGATCGGAATCGACGACGTGTTCGATGCCAGGATCGCATCGGTCGACTTCACAATCTCGTCGAGCTGAGAAAACAGGGTCTTCTTGAGCTCCTCGTTCTCGACCACCGCTTCGACAATGAGATCACGATCATGCATTGCCGCGAGGTCGGTCCCAAACACCATGCGGCCCAGTGCCGAATCGCGCTCTTCCTCCGAGAGCTTGCCGCGTTCCATTGCCTTGCCGAGCGACTTCTCGATCCGTCCCTGCGACGCCGCCGCCAGCTCGGCGCTCACTTCTTGGACGACAACATCGAGACCGGCCTTGGCGCACACCTCAGCGATCCCGCCACCCATCTGCCCACCACCAACAACACCCACACGATTGATCAAGATTCGCCTCCGAAGTAGTTCCGATCAGGCTAAAGCCGGAGTCTCTGAGAGCGGAATCGAGAAGGGAGTATTCAGTATTCAGTACTCAGTACCCAGTACTCAGTACTCAGTACTCAGTACTCAGTGCTCAGTATTCCGTATTCCGCGGTTGGGAAAACGAGTGCGGCCGAGAGGCCGCACAACTCCGAGGTGACGACGCAGTCGGCGCCGGGCAACTCATCCAAATCCTGATTTGGATGAAGTCAAACATGCCCCGGCGGATTGGGGATGGCGGCAAAGGCCTGGCGGCGGTTCTCGACGATCTCGTAGCCAATCTGCTCGATCGAGTCCATAAGCCAGAGGTAGGCGCCCTGACCCTCCCGATAGTCGGCCTCGGCCATACCTTGGATCCGGCCCTGCTCCTGGAGCTGCTTCACCTGCCGATGATTGGTGCGCGGTTCCTGAACGTAGACGCCGAGAGTCTTGCCACCGGCTGTGTTGAGAATCGAGAACACCGGCACATCAGATGGCCCGTCGGCAATGTAGATCATGTTCCGCAACGGCACTCTGCGCTGCGACTCCGCCATGCGGGCATTCACGTCGGTTTGGGGATTGACGTTGACGCCTTTGTTTATCTCGAAGATCGCCCGACTCTTCGAGGTGTTGTCGATGCTGTAACTCAGATACTTGATGGCACTCCCCCGATCGCCCACCGGGAGCCGGTCGCGATATCCGGGGCCGGCAGAAGACTCGATGAAGCTGTTGGCCCAGATGCCGTCGAGGTGCGGGGCGATCGGACTGCCTTCGATGATCGGGCGTAATCCGGTCGAGACGACGTAATGCTCGACCTTGATTCCTTCGCGGACGAACTCGGGGATGGCGGCTGCCCGCTGTTTGGTGGCCTCGAAGAATTCGGGGATGCCCGGGCACGGGTTGATCGCGGCGCCGAGCTTCCGGAGCTTGTCGTTGGTGAGGCCTTCGAAGACCCCCGCCTCGACATAGGCGAGGATGTGGAGCAGATAAGCCTTATCGGAGGCGATGATCTCACCGCGGGCCCGGTGAAAGTCGACCAGGCCCTCAACCTCATCCCAGAACACGGCCGGATCGACGCCGTATTCGTCGAAGATGGGGTTCTGCATGTTGTCCGGGATCAGTGTGCGGTCGTAGTCCCAGACACATGCGATAACCGTTTGGGTGTATAGCGGTGCCGGCATCCGGTAAGCCTAGAGGTGTCGCGGTCGGGAACGCCCGTTGCCGCGCCGCTCGCTAGGGCGTCTCGAGGGCTCCGAACCAGACGCCGTGCTCGTCGAGCCACCACGGCTGCAGCCGGCACGGGGCCGCGCGCAACGATGCATGGGCATCACCGACCCGGTTGCACGGGACCAGCACGATGACATCCCAGCCACGCCCGGCCAGCGTCCACGTGGCAGGGGCGAGGCGCTCGAGATCGTCGTAGTCCTCCGCGACTATCTCGACTACCCGCATGTCTCCGGCCACCACGGCAGTGACCGTTGACAGGTCGGCGGAGACGGACCCGGCGACCAGATCGGCCAACGGGATCTCCTGGACCCGTTCCCGGCGGGCGGTGTAGGTGTCAACCACGGCGGCCGTCACATCCGCGGCGGTCTCAGGACTCTGTTCAATCAGTAACGCCATGTCTATGCCCCTTCGAGTAGCCCCTTCGAGCATCCACTTCGAGTCGCCGCTGCAACTAGCCGCCAGCGTCTGCGCGCACGTTGCTTACATCAGTGTAATTCACATGCGCTCGCTATGGAAACCACGCCGTAGTGCCTCAACCGGCGGACGCGGTAATGTCGGACCATGGCTACCAAGGTGCTGAATTCCGACGCTGAGGCGGGCCTCTCCACCGCACAGGTCAAGGAGCGCGTTGCCCGGGGTGAGATCAATCGGGTCGAGCTCGAGCACAGCAGGAGCACCGCGGAGATCATCCGGGCGAATGTGATCACCCGATTCAACATCCTGCTCGGCGTTTTGCTGGTCGTGATCCTGGCGGCCGTCCGCGAGCCGAGAGATGCGCTCTTCGGAATCGTCCTGGTCACAAACGCCTTGATCGGCATCACCCAGGAGCTGCGAGCGAAGTCGACACTGGATCGGCTGGCGGTGCTGACCACACCTCAGGTCGGGGTACTTCGCGACGGCGCGGTCAAGGACATCGACGTATCGCAGGTAGTGGTGGACGATCTCGTGGTGCTGAAGGTGGGCGACCAGCTCCCGGTCGACGGCACCGTGCACGCCGCCGCGGGCCTCGAGATCGACGAATCGCTGCTCACCGGGGAATCGGACGCGGTCCCGAAGTCGCCCGGCGATGCGGCGCTCTCCGGCAGCTTTGTGGTCGCTGGAAGCGGCAGCTACGAGGCAACCAAGGTTGGCGAAGAGGCCTATGCGGTGGCCCTCGCCAAGGAGGCCAAGAAGTTCACACTGGTCAACAGTGAGTTGCGCGACGGCGTCGACTGGATCCTGCGTGCCATCACTTGGGTGATCGCGCCCATCATCGCCCTCCTCGTCTGGAGCCAGTTGAAGGTCGATGCGCCTTTCACCGAAGCGTTGAGCTCGGCCGTTGCCGGTGCAGTAGGGATGATCCCGCAGGGCCTCGTGCTGCTGACATCGCTTGCTTTCGCCGTCGGCGTGATAAGGCTGGGACGCCGCAGCGTGCTCGTTCAGGAGCTGCCGGCCATCGAGGGGCTCGCCCGGGTGGACACCATATGTTTCGACAAGACCGGAACCCTGACCGAGGGGGCGCTCGTCGTCCAGGGTATCGAGAGACTCACCGAGACTGACCCGGCCCCCGCGCTGGGGGCGCTGGGAAAGGTCGAGCAGGATCCCAACGCCACAATGCGCGCCGTGGCGCGCGCCTATCCGTCCCCGGGATGGAACGCAGTTGAGTCGGTGGCGTTCTCGTCGGCGCGCAAATGGAGCGCGGCCGAATTCAACGGCCACGGGACCTGGGTGGTCGGTGCGCCCGACATAGTGGGTGCCCGACGCTCCGCCGTGCTCGCCAAGGCCGAGACATACGCCGCCCAGGGGCGCCGGGTGCTGTTGCTGGCGCACACGCGCCACCAGCTCGCCGGCACTGAGCAACTGCCAGCAGAACTCGAACCGGTGGCCCTGGTCGTCCTCGGCGACACCGTGCGCGCCGAAGCGTCGGCGACCATGCGTTTCTTCACCGAACAGGGCGTCACGGCCAAAGTGATCTCGGGAGACCATCCCGATACGGTTGGTGCCATCGCCCGTGAGGTTGGCGTACCGGGTAGCGATCACGTGGTCGACGGACGCAACCTGCCTGAGGACCTGGAGGCCCTGGCAGCGGTGATGGAACGAAACACCGTGTTCGGCAGGGTGACCCCGCATCAGAAGCGAGCGATGGTCGATGCCCTCCAGTCGCGGGGCCACGTCGTCGCCATGACCGGCGACGGAGTCAACGACGTTCTCGCCCTCAAGGACGCCGACATCGGGATCGCCGTCGGCTCAGGGAGCCCGGCCTCGCGTGCAGTGGCCCAGCTCGTTCTGGTGGATGGGTCGTTCGCCACGATTCCCGGTGTGGTCGCCGAAGGAAGGCGGGTGATCTCGAATATCGAGCGAGTAGCCAACCTGTTCGTCACCAAGACGGTCTATGCGGTGTTCATCGCCCTGGCGACGGGCCTGACACAGCATCCCTTCCCTTTCCTCCCCCGCCATCTCACTCTCGTCGGCTCAGTGACGATCGGCGTCCCGGCGTTCTTCCTGGCGTTGGCTCCATCGGCAATGCGGGCGCGGCCGGGTTTCGTCAAGCGGGTCCTCAGCTTCGCGATTCCGACGGGAGTGGCCGCCGGCCTCGCCACCTTCATCGCGTACGACCTCGCACTGTCCGAGGTCGGCCGGAACCGCATCATCGAGGCGCGCACGTTGGCGACACTGGTGCTCGCCGCCCTCGGAATCTTCGCCCTCGGCATGGTCAGCCGCCCGCTGCTTCCGTGGAAGAAGGGCCTGATCTGGTCGATGGCGGGATTGCTCGCCCTGCTGTTCTTGCTGCCGGTGTCACAGGACTTCTTCGAGCTGGCGCTACCCCGGTCGGCGGTGCTGATGGCCGGTGTCGGCATCGCCGCCGTTGCCGGAGCGGCGATGATCGGCGGGCTACGGGCGGTGGGGTGGATCCGACATATGCCCGACTACCTGCGGGAGCATCCGCCGGATCCCTCCGAAGCATGGCAACGGCTCCAGGCGCGCGCCCAGAACCTGTTTGGGTCACCTGCACCGGTTCCCCGTCCGGCCGGCGACGGCGCGACTCCACCCGAGGACGGACCGGCGGCCGCGCCCGAACCCGAACCCGAACCCGAACCGCTACGCGAGATCGAGTGGTTCGACCCCGATGCCGACTTCGAGTAGCCGTATCTCAGCTGCGCAATCCGCCGAGAAACTCGATGAGGGCGACACTGACCTGCTCGGGTTGCTCCTGTTGTGTCCAGTGCCCGGAATCGGACACCGGAACCACCGATAGGTTCGGGACCCATCGATCCATCCCGTCGATGAGTTCCGCGGGCAGCACCGGGTCGGAGTCTGCTGCGAGCACCAGCGTGGGCGCTTCGATCACGGCGTTCTCGAACCGGGCCAGAGCATCGTGATTGGCGTCGATGTTGCGGTAGTAGCTGAGGGGGCCCGTCATGCCGCCGCCGACGAAGGCTTCGCGGTACACCGCAAACTCCTCGGGCGCGAGGAAGGAAGGGTCCTTGGCGATCGACGAGTAGACCCCGCCGAGGAACTTGTCCGGATCGGCGGCGAAACTCTGATCCGCCGGACCCGGCTCCTGGAAGTAGAGCACGTATCCGAAACGATCCGCGAGGTGCTCACGGATGTAATCGGTGCGAGGAAACCCGACGCACCAGCCGCGGTACGGGACGTTGAGGCTGACGAGGGCACGAAACCGATCGGGATGGAGCACGGCGGCGGTCCACATGACGATGCTCCCCCAGTCATGGCCTACCAAAACAGGGTCATCCAGCCGCTCGACGTCGAGCAGTTCCATCAGGTCGGCGACGACTTTCGGAAGCCCATACGATGCGGCGTCGGCGGGCTTCGAAGAGCCTCCGTAGCCGCGGCAGTCCAAAGCGACGGCCCGATAGCCGGCCCCGGCGAGCACCGGTAGCTGATGACGCCAGGAGTACTTCGTCTCCGGCCAACCGTGGATCAGGACCACCGCCGGGCCACTGCCGACGTCGTCGACCGCAATCTCGATCCCCGTGCTCAGTGTGACTACCCGCTCCACGCCCGCCAGGCTAGGTCGCTGCAGCTGGGGCTGGGTGCGGCCGCCTTTGGCGTAGCGGGGTCCCCATCGCGTTCGTTGTGCTTAATCCCGGCCTATAGCCCCGTTTTAAGCACAACGAACGCGCTTCGTGGCGTCGTCGGCCCCTACTTTGGAACGTTGCTGACGAACTCGAAGGTCTTTGACCGGCCGTATTCGTCGGCAACATTGACGAGGAACACCTTGCCGGGCGGAGCCTCGGGGAAGAAGACCTTGACCTCCCATCCGCCATCGAGGCCGACAATCGTTGCGCCCGATCCGTACGCCGAGGTCACCGAGATCTCGGAGCCGGGCTCTCCCCTGCCGTAGTAGATGTCATATGGGGGATCCTCCTCGCACGACCCGTAGGTGGCGTGGGCGGTGAACGGCTCGATGTCGGGAACGTCGTAGAACACGACCACGGCGGCGCGAGCCGAGTTCCCGGCGGCATCGGTGGCGACAACCACGAACCGGTTGCGCCCCGGCTCCAGCTCTACCCAGATGCGCCACGCGCCCGCATCAGCCATTTCGGCCCTGCGCTCGCCTATCCGCACCTTGGCGCCCGGTTCTGTGGTCCCCTTGATCTTGATGCCGGGCACTGCAAAGCGCTGCCGGTTCTCCGGGTATGTGATGTCGATGACCGGCGGCGTCGTATCCGGCGGCTTCGTTGTTGTCGTCGGCGGGGGCTTGGTGGTCGTGGTGGTCGGCGGCGCCGCGGTGGTGGTTGTCGTGGTAGTGGTAGGGGCCAACGTGGTCGTCGGTGCAGCCGTCGTCGTCGGTGCCGGCTCCGTGGTTGTGGGCAGGGCGATGACCAGCGGGCCTTCACCGTTCGGGATCGTGGTCGAGGGGGCCGGGGCCACGGATGTTGTCGTAGTCAGCGGTTCGGCCACCGGGATCTGGGGCTGCGGAGTGCGGAAGGCCGCCCCGGCCGCGATGAATACAGCGGCACCGGCGCCGACGAGCGCGAGGTTGATCACTTTGGCGATGGCGGCCCGCCGGACCACGGTGGCGAAAGCGGCCGGAGGGGCCGCTAGGGCCAGGCTTTCGTGGATGGCTGCTGAGGCGCTGCGGGCGCGGGCATCTACCGGGTTCATTGCGAATCTCCAGAGTCGAGGCCGAGTCGCTCACTGAGGCGAGCGCGGCCTTTGAAGAGGTGGACCTTCACGGTTCCTTCTGCACACTCCAGTATCTCTGCGATGTCGGCGACCGATCGGTCTTCGAGATAGTGCAGAGCGATCGCCTGGGCCTGGCGCTTGGGAAGAGCGCGTACTTCGCTCCAGAAAGCTTCGTCCTCGGCGGGAAGCGGCGGCAGGTACGACGACTGCGGCTTCAGGCGAGCCATCGCCCGCGCCTCTCGCACACTGCGGCGGAATCGGGATACGGACAGGTTGGCGACGACGCGACGCACCCAGGCTTCCGGTTTGTCATAGCGGCCAACCTTCTCCCAGGACTTGTGGGCAGCAATGAAGGCCTCCTGGGCGAGATCTTCGGCTGCGGACCGACTCCCCGACAAAGCGTATGCCAAGCCGATCACCGAGCGGAGCTCCCGCGCGTAGAACGCCTCGAAGCTCACCGTCGCCCGGATCGGGGCCGCGCCGATCTCAGCCCCCACAGCAGACGCTGCGGGCTTGTGATCAGCCAGCGGTTGGGGTTGTGCGGTCACTTGTCATCCTGTTACTCGTCGCACCCCCCGATAGGGTTTACTTCCGGCCGAGGATTCTCGGATCGAAGCTCGCAAACGACTCCCTTCTCTATCGAACAAAGAGACGTCTTGCTTGACTGGGCGGACGCCGTTCGTGCTCGGGTACCGCCCGGCGCAGGGCCTCGCGCGCTGCATCGCAGGCGTGGCGCACGACTGCTCGAGCTGATGACGCGCCCGACCGGCGAGAACGACTGAGCGAGGAGCGGCTCTCCTAGCCGGCGTTCCCCCCGGAAGCCCGGAGCTCCCGCTTGCGGATCTTGCCCTGGGTGTCCTTGGGCAACTCTTCGCCAATGTGGACAGCCTTGGGGACCTTGTACCCGGCGAGTATTTCCTTGCAGTGTGCGATGAGATCGTCACCGCTCGCAGTCGCGTCCGGTTTCAACGTGACAAAGGCGGTGACGGCCTCGCTCCAGTAATCGTCGGCGACACCGACGACGGCAGCCTCATGCACGTCCGGATGCGTGTAGAGCGCCTTCTCCACTTCCACCGACGAGACGTTCATACCGCCGGTCTTGATCATGTCCTTCTTACGGTCGACGAAGAAGAGGTTGCCTTCGGCATCGATTCGAACGATGTCACCGGTGTGCAGCCAGTCGTCGCGCAGTACCTCAGCGGTGCGCTCATCGTCCTTGTGGTACCCGAGCATCACCGATGGCGACCGGGCGATTATCTCGCCTTCCTCGGCATCGTTGCCCTCGTCGTCGACGACGCGGATCTCGAGCTGCGGGACCGGTTTGCCGATCCAGCTCGCATCGCCTCCGGGGATGTCGTCCAGGGTGGAGAACCAGCCCACCGAGCCCAGTTGGCTCAGCTCGGACTGGCCCCAGTAGGTGCCCCACACGATGCCGGGCGCCTTGTCGCTGAAGCTGTTGACCATGTGTGATGGCACCGTTCCCCCGTAGGTGATACACCGAGTCATACAGTCGATGTCGGCCTCGGCGAATCCGGGCGAGGACGTCATCCCCAGATAGAACGTTGGGGTCTGCGCCATGAACGTCACTCGCTCGGTGCTGATGATTTCGAGCGCCGCGGCGGGCTGCGGGGCTGACATCAGCACGACAGTCGCGCCGCACATCACAAGCGACGTCATGCTGCCCAAACCGGCGATCGTGAAGAACGGCATGAGAAAGAGCCACACAGTGCTCCCATCGAGGCCCAGTGCCAATGTCCAGGCGGGAGTCGTAGACATCAGGTAGTTGCGGTGCGAGATGAGGACGCCCTTGGGGAACGCTTCGGTGCCGCTCGTGTACACCATGAACGCCGGCGCGTTCTCGTCGAGATCGATGCTGGGCTCGCCCGCGCCGGCGACCATCATCGAGGCCATCTCCGTCCACTGGCCGGCGGCTGCGCCGGCGGGGCTGCCCATGACGATGAATGACGTCACCGACTCGAGTTCGCCACGAGCTGAATCGATGAGGTCGGTGAAGTCGGAGTCGGCAACCAACACCTTCGCCCCTGAGTGGTTCACCTGGTAGGTGAGTTCTTTTGTTGTGAAGGTGAAGTTGATTCCCGTGAACACCGCTCCGAGCCGCACGGTGGCGAACACGAGGACCATGTAGTCGGCAGTGTTGCGCCCCAGAGCCGCCACTACATCGCCCTGCACTACGCCAACGTTGGCGAGCCCGGCGGCGAGCTCATTCACCTTCGCATCAAAGCTGGCGTAGGAGATCTCGGTCCGCTGCTGCTCGCCGTCGTACTGGATCACCACAGGGTGATGCGGCTGATGCTGGGCATGCCGTCGCAACTGGTCACCAAGGGTTGCTCGGCGGATCCGGCGGGCACGATCGGCGAGTTCGGGATTCATTGTTTGTCTCCGTTCCTAGTGGCACCGAGCAGGCCGAAGGTGATCAACTCGGCATACTGTTCGGCGAGTTCTTCAATGGTGAGGGGGCCATCCTCTCGGAACCAGGTGTCGATACCATTGATCATGTCGAGCAACGCGAGGGCGGCAAGCCTTGGCGTGGCGCAGCGGAACACTCCTTGCTTGTTGCCCGCGGCGATGAACGCTCCGATGCCGTCCTGATAGGTGCGGCGGATGGCCGTGATCTCGACAAGGTGCTCCGGCGAGAGATTGCGCATCTCGCGCATTCCCGCCTGCATCTCATATTTGTGTTCCCAGAAGTACACGATGTGCTCGACTATGAGGCGATGCAGGATCGTCGGCTTGTCGCCCTCATCATCGAATACGTCGATGTGGCGGCCGATGAAGTCCGTGTTGATCCGCTTCACGAACGTGTAGAGGATCTCTTCCTTCGAGACGAAGTGGTTGTACAACGACGATGTTTTGATCCCCACCGCCTCCGCAATCGCCCGCATACCGACCTGGCCGTAACCCTGTTCATAGAAGAGCCGCGTCGCCGCCATCTCAATCTCCATTGCCCGCGGGCCGCGCTGGGGCAGCGGGGACATGGTCGAGGTCATGGCGCAGGCTCCGTGAGGCGACGCGCTGCGGCAACGATGTCTCCGAGCGCAGAACCCGGCGGGTAGGTCTCAACTCCGAGATGATTGAGTCGCTTGGCTGCCGACGGGGCAATGGTGCCGCCGGCGAAGATCGGGGCATCGCAGCCGGCTGCGCGCAGCTCGCCGACGATTCGCTCGACCGCTTCCACTCGACCGCCCACGTTGAGCCCGACAAGATCGACGTCTTCCTCGAGGGCGGCACCGACGATCTCGGCCGACGTTGCCATGCCGATCACGATGACCTCAAATCCGGCGTCTCGTAATGCCCTGCTGACAACGTTGAGGCCGCGCCAATGCCCATCGAGGCTGGACTTAGCCAGCAGGATTCTTGGGTTCACGCGGCTATCCATCATGCGATTCCCGTTGCCGGTCCACCCATTTGCAGCTCACACCAGATCAATGGGTGAATCCCATTGCCCGAAGGCACCCCGAAAGACGGCGCCGACCTCACCCAGGCTGACCTCGGCCGCCAGGGCCTCCATCATCGGCGGCATCACGTTGTTTCCTTCCCGGCACGCCACATCGAGTTCACGAAGGGCGCCGCCGACGGCCGCCGCGGACCGGCTACGTCGCAGCTTGGCGAGCCGCTCGACCGCCCGCTCATAGACGTCATCGACACCACTGAACCCATCGACTTCAAAGGGATCGGCCTCGATGCGGTGGACGTCGACGCCGACGCGCCGGCGCTCCCCCGTAAGCAGCTGCTCCTCGATCGCGATCTGGTTGGCGCCCGCAATCTCGTGGATCCAGCCCGAATCGAGACACGAGATGAAGCCGCCCTGGTTCTCCATTGCCTCGAAGAACTCCCAGGCTCGGCCCTCGAGCTCGGCACCCAGGGCCTCCAAGTAGTACGAGCCACCAAGCGGATCAGCCACGGCGGTGAGGCCGGTCTCCTCCTGCAGGATCTGCTGAATACGTACGGACATGTGGTGGGCAGTCTCCGACGGGATCGAAAGGGCCTCGTCGTAGCCCGACACTCCGAGTGATTGGACTCCACCAAGCATCGACGCCAGGGCCATGAGAGTGCCCCGGACGATGTTGTTCATCGGCTCCTGGTAGGTCATGGCCGACCCGGCAGTCACGACGTGGATGCGCATTCGCAGCGCTCGCTCATCGGTGATGCCGTAACGGCGGGTAAGCAGGTCGTGCCACATCTTGCGGGCTGTTCGCAGCTTGGCGATGTCCTCCATGAGATCCATTGAGACCCTGAAGTTCACGCCACTCAGGTAGTGGGCGACCTGGGCCGGCGGCAGGTTGCCGCGAGCAACAACTGCGTCGATCTGGGCCACAGCGCACGACATAACCGCAGCTAGCTCCTGGTACGCGTTGAGCCCGGAGTCCGCGCCGTTGTATCCGGCGATGGACACCGGAACCCACCTGGGGACGTGGGCGGCGCAAAACTCCACGATGTCGACATTGAGACGCAGCGCGGCGGACGCCGGAATCTGCTCTTTGGGCGGGCACCCGACGTACGTCAGGAAGAAGTCGGACTGGCCGGTCCCTATCAGCTTGGAGATGTCGAAACCGCGTCGTTGTGCCGCCGTCCAGAACCCGGCCAGCGCGAATGGGGCGTGCTGGGGAACGGCCCCTCCGGGGTGTGCAAAGTACGCGCCGATGTCGATGCCGTCGAGCACCAGCAGGAAGTCGTGGACCGAGAGGATCACGGCGCCCGAGAGACCAACGTCTTCAGATCGGGCACTCACATCCGGGTGATCGACGTCATAGAGGTGATCGGCCGTCATCCGGTCGTGCTCCATGATGTAGCCGGTCTCCCCCTTCTCCAGCAAGTAGCGGATCCGCTCGCCTTCGTCCTCCGGATTGCCGAAACCGCTCAGCTGGAAGATCCGCCAGAGCTTCGATCGGTAGCCCAGCTCAAAACCGCCGCGAGCGAACGGCGGTTTCCCGGGCGACTGCGAGTGATCGAAGTCGCCCGGGAGATCGGCACCGTTGTACGAGGGGTTGAGCTCGATCCCTGAGATCGTGCGCCGCGGGCGATCCAGCTCCCGTTCAGGCATCGAACAGCGGGGCCCCGTACTCGTCGAGGTAGACGTTGGGACCCAGCGGGTTGCGGGCCAGCTTCTTCGGATGAGGCCTGCCGGGCCAACCGATGGCTATATGGCAGGCCGTCATCACACCGTCGGGGATGTTGAGCATCTCCTTGACCTGGGGCTCATAGATGCACAGCAGCGTCGTGAGCGCTGCGCCCAAGCCTTCGTCCCGGGCTGCGAGCAGCAGGTTCTGCACCGACGGATACACAGAGCAGCCGTAGGTGATGCTGTCGCGGTCGAGTTCGAGGTCGGTGGGGTGGATGTCTTCCGCCACCGCGCAGACAACGATGATCGCCGGCACATCCTGGAGTGCCTTGGCGAAGTCGTCCGCCTCCTTGACGATCCGAGCCGCCGACGGGCTGTCGATGGCAATCACGCCCGCCTCCACTCCTTCCACGTACGCGCCCCACGGGACCCGGTACCACTCAGCCAGCTGTGCCTTCTTAGCGGCGTCCCGCACCACAACAAAGCGGACCGGCTGCCGGTTGCCGCCCTGCGGACCCCACCGTGAAGCGTCGAGGACACGCTCCAGCACATCGTCTTCGAGCGGCTGGTCGGTGTAGTAGCGGCACGTGCCCGCCGTCCTAATAGCTTCCATTACGTCCATGTGTGGGGCCTTTCCGTGTCGTCATACTCAACCTGATTCGGTGAGCTGGATGCCAGTGAGCTTCGTCGTTCGCTGTGTCCGCGGTGTTGGTTCGCAGGAGAGTCAGTTGCCGGTTGCCCCCTGGGGTGGTGAGGGGACGTTGGCGTGATCGATCGGAGCGTCGGCCGTGGGCTCTCCACGGGAGCGTTCACGTTGGTGTACCACCGGGACCTCCTCGAGGGCCCGTCCACGTGTGCGGACGATCAATTCTGGCAGGGTAGCGAACGTTCGTTAGTTTCCGCAACGAGCCGCAGCGTGTCTGCGGCGGTCGCTCGTCTGATACGGCTCTCCGGTGCGGCGCACGTGGGTAACCTGATCCCCTCCCGCCCCAGTAGCTCAGGGGATAGAGCACCGGTTTCCTAAACCGGGTGTCGCAGGTTCGATTCCTGCCTGGGGCACTGCGAACGTACCCATAGAGCGAGGGCCAGCACAGTGAACTCCCGGTCAGGCCTCATCGCCGCCATCACCGCCATTCTCTTCTGGGCGGCGGGGAACGTGATGGTGCGCCTCGTGGAACTCCCGGGCCTGCAACTCGCGTTCTGGCGTATCGGTCTAGCGGCCGCCGTCTATTGGATCATCCTGGTGGTAGCCGGCCGCAAGCTCACCTTGGAGCACCTCAAGGCCAGTGCTCCGGCTGCCATCGCCATCGGCCTTCAGATCGCAGTGTTGTTCACAGCGCTCAAGGCGACCACCGTGGCCAATGCGACCGTGATCGTGGCCTTGCAGCCGATTGTCCTGCTGTTCTTCGGGCTGCGCCGCTTCGGTGAGCGGGTGTCCGTCCGGCTGGTTGCCCTCGCATTCGTCGCTCTCGCCGGGGTGGCGCTTGTCGTGTTCGGATCGTCCGGCGCGCCGATCTGGAGCCCGCGCGGTGACCTGCTCGCCGTCGGGGCCATGCTGCTGTTTGCGCTGTATTACGTCTTCGCCAAGACGGCCCGGGCAGCGGTCCCGGCATTGGAGTTTCAGACCGCCGTCTGGGTCATCGGAACCGTTCTCCTGCTACCCATCGCGGTCGTCGACGCCGGAGGGATCGTGGTACCCGAGCTGCGCCACTGGGTGGGAATTGCGGTGCTGCTGGCGATTCCCGGCAGCGGCCACTTCCTGATGAACTGGGCGCACTCGCGGGTGAAGCTCTCTGTGACGTCGATGCTGACCCTGGCAATCCCCGTCCTGTCCACTATCGGAGCCGCTATCTTCCTCGACGAGCCGCTCGCCGGCTGGCAGCTCCCCGGGATCGTGATCGTGGTGGCCGCGCTGGCTGCGGCGGTCAGGCGCGAGACCCGGCTCCACCTCGAGCACGCAGAAGCAGCGGCGCAGTTCGAGAGCGAACCTCAGGCCTGAAGCGGCAGCCAGCTCTCCAGCACGGCGACGAGCCGGTCGTGCGGGACCACGGTCGCCGCACCCAACGCCATCCAGCGGGCCATGGCGATGTCGTCGGGATCCGGGCCGTAGACGGCAACTTTGACACCGGCGGCGCTGAGCAGCCGCACGGCTTCGTCGGCAGCGGCGTGATCGATATCGACGACGGCCCACCGGGGGGTCTCGCCTTCGAGGCCGCTCGCGATCGCGCCCGGGTTGCGCCAGTGCCTGACCGGGAGGCCTCGCCCGGACGCGACCAGGTGGATCGAGGCGCGATCGGCCTGGCTCATGGTCACTGCCACCAGGGCCGGCATGCCCTTGGGCCGGCTGCTCGCGTCGCCCGGGGGTGCATCGGCGGCCGGCACCACCTCGGCAATCAGCCTCGCCTTGGCAATCCCCCATTCGATGTGGGCCCGCCAGGCATCGCCGCCGATGTCGCGCGAGGAGGCCGGGGCCAGCCCGTAGAGGTCGCCGGGGAGCGCCTGAATGGCCGAGGCGTCGCGCTCCGGCGGCGCCACGCCGGCCGCCTCGAGCGCCGCGGTTGGGAATGCAACGGCCGTCTGGAAGATCTGCAATGGCCCCCGGTGCTGCTCTGACGCGGTTTGCGCGGCCCACTGGCTCAGCTCTCCCTCGAGCCACTGAACACCCTGTCGCAGCCCCTCATGGACTTCCGTCCCGGGCGCCATCGACTCCAGCCGTGACTTCAGAAAGGCCGGGTAGGCGGCGACAAACGCCTCGACTACGGCCGCGCAGGCGGCGCGATAGCAATCGCTCATCGGCTCAGCCTACGGCCCCAAGCAGGATTACCCGGCGCAGCGCTGTCAGCTCGATAGAGTCATCTCTACGAAAGCGGAAGGTTGATGAACATGCGGAAGATGTGGCCGATTCTTGCCGCACTGGTGGTGCTGACGTCGGCGTGCCGGCTCGAGACCAACGTGTCGATCGATGTGAACGAAGACGGATCGGGCACGTTCACCGCGGAAATCGGCCTCGACCAGGAGATGCGCGACGCCCTCGAAGGTTTTGGCGGCAGCGATGACCTCCTCTCTGGTCTGGACCTCGGCGACGGAACTCCAACCGAGACTCGCACCGAAGGTGACATGACCTATATCTCAGCAACCCAATCCTTCGCCGACCCGACAGAGCTGAAAACGGTGGTTGACGCCAATCAGGACCAAGCATCCTTCGAGGAGTTCGAACTCGACGTCACCGAGGACGGCGCCCGCTTGATTGCCCGCACCGGCCCGCTGGCGGGTGAGGACGGAACCGGAGCCGACGAACTGCCCATCGACATCAGCGCTCTCAGTGATGACTTCTTCTCGGCCAACATCTTCGTCAAGTTGCCGGGTACGGTGAAGAAGGAGAACGCCAACGAGATCATGGCCGACGGCCGCCTCCGCTGGGCCATCTCGGTCACCGACCCGATCGACATCGAGGCCGAGACCTCCCTCGGCAGCAACGGCATTCCCTGGCTACCGATCGGCATCGCCGCCGTGGCGATCCTCGGCGTTGGCGCATACGCGGTGACTCGCAGGAAAGACGATCCGGCCAAGGCCGCGCTGGGGTCGACCGAGGCACCTCCGGCACCGATGGGCTTCGGTGACGCCGCCACTGAGGCCGGCAGGGCCACACAATCCGAGCTGCCGCCGGAGCTACCCCCGCAGTAGCCGCGTCCGCCTCCCCGGCGCGCTAGCCGGCGAAGACGACGACCACCAGCAGGCCCAGCGGTCCCCGAACCGCGGCTGTTCCGACTCGCCGAAACGCTGAGTTCGCCACGTCGGCTCGACCTCTCGGATCCTCGAGGATGATCTCCCGGGCCGACCGCGCCGAAGGCGCCAGGGCCACTGCCTCACCGGACACGACCACGGGTATGGCGGCATCGGCCAGCCGAGCACCAATCCTGCCCTGGCCGGAGTTGTGGCTGACCCGCCCGACCTCGTAGAGCGCCAGGGCATGGCGGAGCGCCAGTTCATCGAGCACATCGGAACGCGCCATCGGATCGACCTCGAGATCCACCCGCGACCGGTTGATCATGTCGGCCAGCCGGGTGGCGGCCTTCGCCCGAATGGCCAGGTCGTCGCGCGGGACCGGTTCGATGTCGATGCGGCCCCGAGCGGGAGCCACCACCCGGTGGTCTCCGGCCACCGACTGCAACTCGAGCGCCTCCGTCATGACCCGGTCGAACGAAATGAGCCCGATCAGCTTCTGTGGCCATGAGTCGGCGTCGGTCATCGACCCGATCAAGGCCGAATCCTGGAGCGATCCGGCCGGACCACTAGGCAGGGGCAGCAGAGTGAGCACCGACACCACAACTGTGGCGGCCAGCACACCCGCCAGGCCGGAGAAGGCGGCACCGCCGATCCGGTTGACCGTAGTGAGCCCCGGAAGTGCCCGTACCCCCTTGTGCATCAGCCAGCTGAGCACGCTTCCGCCAACGGATATCAGAAGGAAGACGATGATCCCGCCGGCGATGCGCGCCGCGTCCTCACCGGCTCCAGTCATCCCCGACACGAGCGCGCCCATCGGGCCGGCCAAGCGGAACGCCAGAAAGGTGCCGGCAATGATGACGCCGAGGCCGATGGCTTCGCGGACCAGGCCGCGAAGCCATCCGCGTATCAGCAGCGCTGCAAGCCCTACACCGAGGACGAAGTCGATCATGCGGCCCTAAGTGTTGTCGGGATTCTGATCTATGCGGCTTCCCGCCGGAGGCCCGTTCGGTTCTTCTTCCGGTTGGCCTTCGGGCGCCTCATCATCGTCGTCGAAATCGAGGAGGCCGTCGCGCCTCATCTTCTTGAGCAACGTGGTTCTCTCGTCCGGTTCGAGAATGAGCGCATCGCTCGCCTCCTCCCACGATTGTCCGAGCACCCTGGTCCGCCAGAGGTGGCCCGCAAGGATCTTGATGGAGGCGGCGACGGGTACCGCGAGCAGAACCCCCCACAGGCCACCGACGGCGCCACCGAGCAGCAGCACGAGGATTACAACCGCCGGATGCAGTCGCACGGTCGCCCGCAGCACGGTGGGACTGACGAAGTTGTTGTCGATCTGTTGGACGCCGAGGGCGATCACGCCGGCCCAGATCGCCGTGGAAACGTCCCCGCTGACCAGGCCGACTGCCACCCCCAGGATTCCCCCGGCCCAGGGGCCGACGAAGGGGATGATGTTCAAGAAACCGGCCACCATCCCGATGATCAGCCAAAACTCGAGCCCGATGATCGCGAAGCCGACGCTCATCAGGACACCGACGATGAGGGCAACCAGAACCTGGCCCCGCAGGAACCCCCCAACGGCGTGCCCCAGGTTGCGGCCGACATGGATCACCTCGTCGCGGTTGGCGGCCGGGATGAGGTCGATGGTCTCCTCGCGGATGCGGTTCAGGTCGATGAGCACGTAGAAGGCGATGACCGGGGCAATGAAGAAGACGAGGATCGCCTCGATGATCCCTGACGTGACGGCGCCGAGACGTTCGGTGATCGCCGAGATGAAGCGGTCCTGGTTGTCGGGATCGTCGATGAATCCCTGCGCCTCTTCGTACGTGGGCAGCACAACGTCGGAAAAGCCGATACTGTCGAACAGGCCCTCGATCTGGTCGGTTGTGTCTTCATAAAGTCTCGGAAGATCGGTGCTGAACGACGTGGCTTGCTCCTGGATGCTCGGAACTACGAGAAAGCCGAGAAGGGTGATGATCCCGACGAGGACCACAAAGGCGATGAAGCCGCCCAGGAGCCGCGGCACGCCCATGTCTTCGAGGCGATGCACGATCGGGTTGAGTATGTAGATCAGCGCCACCGCGAGGACAACCGGCGCAATCAGGATCTGCACACGCCCGAGGATCCAGATGCCCACCCAGATGACGGCGAGCATCCCAACGATGCTCCAGGCGGCCATGCCTGACTTCGTGACTATCGACCACAGATCAACGCGAGGTCCGCCGGCGGCCCCGTCTCGATCCTGTGCGGCTGTCGAGCCATCGGCCGCCGCCTCAGCACCCTCGGTCGGAGGCGAGGCTTCGCCCGTGCCCGCCGGGCTCTCCGGTGACGTCACCGCTAACCCGCGGAGTCGCCGCCGCGGATGCGCGCGGCGATCTGCTCGAGTCGCTGCGTGCGCTGGCGGCGGAGGCGACGCACGGTGAGCGGAGCATGTTCCAGTGCGGCCGGATCATCCATGAGTCGGCGGAGGGCCTGGTAGTACCGGCTGGCGCTCAACCGCAGATACTCCTGGATCGCCCGATCCTTGGGCCCCGGGTAGAGCCACCATGATCCCTCGAATTCGAGGATACGAATGTCTCGTTCTTTCAGCATCCCGCAAGCGTAAATACAAGGTGTGACACAAACGCGGATTTCGCGGTTTCGGCTCAGTTCGAAAGGTCCGGCACCCAGGCCGTTCTTGCGGACATACGCGCCGATATCGGCGCGTATGTCCGCAAGAACGGAAGGGTGGGGGCCTCCCGGACCCATCACCAAGAATCTGTAACGCTCTTGTTACGTCGAAGTGACCTCGAGGTAACCGCGGACAGGGAAGATCGATCGCAGAGAGACAACCGGAGAGAGCGGTCATGAAACTCGTGACACTTATGCTGGGTCTGACGGTCACGTTGGGCGCCTGCGGAAACGGGGCCTCAGGCTCAACCGAACCAGTCGCCGATTCGGCCCCACCGGGTTCCGCCCCAGAGACGGCGGCAGCTACAACAGCACACGTACCGTCGACTGCTGTGCCCCCCACCGCGGTTCCGGTGGCAGAGACCTC
>CAMYIJ010000025.1 GCA_947258375.1 uncultured Acidimicrobiaceae bacterium | reverse complement strand
GGGGGGCAGCAGAGGCGCGCGACCAGCGTCCAGCGCCTACGCGACTCGAGCTGCCCGGACTACCTCAGCTACCCCCTCCGACCGGCTCCTCCAGCACTCGCTGACGCTCGCGAGGGGAGGAGACTTTCCTGTCAATCGGTCCCCTGGCCGGCCCACTCGGCGTGGGCCGATCGGATCGCGTCTGCGAGGACTTGGCCCTCACCTCCGCGGAGGCCGGCAACCATGAGCAGGCTCACCGTGTGGGGACGGGCGTGACGATCGATCAGTAGCACCCGCTGCGCCAGGCGGCCGGTGACGGTCACGGCTGCCAGCTGGTCCCAGGGGATGTGGAAGTCGACTGCACCGGCCCACAGATCACCCGACGGCTCCCGTCCGGTGACGCCGGACGCGTCGATGCGAATCAGCAACCGTTCCCGACTCATCACATACGCGAGCCGCAAGAGCAGCACCGAACCGACGGCGACGAGAGTCGCCGTAAGTCGCAGCGGGATGCCACCCGAGCCGAATGGACCTCCAGCCCCCCATCCGGCGTTGATGAAGATGACCGAGGCCAGGATGGCCTCCACCACCAGGCTCCAGACCCAGAACCTGCTCAGCGGATACGTTTGTGTGCTCACCACCCACCCCTCAGCCACCCAGAAGCTCGATCACGCCTGCGATGTCGAGGCTGAGTCGGAGCACGGCGACTTCGCGTCGACCACGGGCCTGGCCGGTTTCGATGTACGCCAGGACGTTGCCGCCGTCAGCTACGAACTCGGTGTCAAACACGGAGATTGCCGATGCGTCCGCGGCAGCGAGCAGCGGATTATCCGGGTGTGGTCGCCAACGGACACCGTCGTCGGACACAGCCAGACCGCGACGATCGGAGCTTTCGCCGGAGAAGAACATCGCCATTCCTTCCGGGACCGCCACCAGATCGACCTGAGATATCGACCCGCCGTCCCAATCGCCGGAGGCCGCATGGACGGGTTCCGGGCGCACACTCCAGACCGCGCCGTGCGGCGACTCTGCGATACCCACAACCCCGCCCGCGGAGCTCTCCCCCACGAACGCCATGACGAGCCGGCCGTCACGGACTACCACCGACGGCGAGAACACACGGGTCGCCATCCATGCACTCTCGCCGTTACGCGTGACCACGGGCGCCGAGTCGAATATCCAGGTTCCCGCAGGATCGCGCGCGACGGCCCGTCCGATACTTGCCCTGAGCTGGTCGGCACTCCTGTCGAACCAGACGATGTCGAAGAACAGCTGCCAGGTGCCCTCACGGTCAACGATCACGCTACGCGGGGCCGCCTGGTCAATCTCGAGAGGCGCCCACGGCGCTTCGCTGAGATCGAGAACCGGTTCGGCAGCGGCCTGAGTCCACACCGTCCCGTCATCAGAGATCGCGTACGCAACCGTGGCTACGTCGTCTCCGTAGGCCGCGGACAACATGTGATACCGGTCGTCGACAACCGCGACGGCACCGGGACCGGCGAACTGATGCTCCCAGTTCGAGAACATCTCCGGGGTGATCGCGCTCCGGTTGAGCAGTTGCACATCCACCGCGGGTAGCGCGACACCCGCTGTCGTCGATGAATCCGCGGTGTCGCCGGCTCTCGGGGAACTGTTGCTCCGCACAACGAGGATCCCGCCAATCACCAGCATGGCAACGACCACCGTTGTGAGAACCGGGCCCGCCTGCCATTGGATTCTCCGGCTGTGCGAAGCATCCTCGCCGATCAAATCCTCGAGCTGCGGCGCCGCCTGGTCGAGTACCTCCGCGTAGGCGGCGATCTGGTTGTCCAGAGCGCGCTCCGCTGCGTCCTCGCCGGGATCGAGGCCCGACTCGAGCTTGAACAGTCCGTCCTCGACGGCTCGCCGGATCGTGTCTTCGTCCAGCCCGAGCACTCCCGCCACCTCGGCTTCGCTCCATCCGAAACCGCGCCCCAGCAGAACGGCCACCCGCTGCTGCTGTGGTAGGTCGAGCAGGATTTGCGGCACCGCCGCCGCGATCCACGGGGCTGCGGCTTCCGGCACCTCCGGGAGCTGCCGCAGCCGCCCTCGATTCCGCTGCGCTCTGCGCCGACCGATCCGGTACAGGTGGGCCGTCGGGTTCTCCATTGACTTCAACCGCTCCCGGTGTGTCGCGCCCCAAGTGACGGCATCGACCGTGGCCGCGGCACCGGCGTCCGGCCCAAGAGCGGCGATCAGCGCGTGGCGCAGCGCCCGGCCGATCTCACCTGAGACGCTCGACGAATCACCTGCTGAACCGATTGCCATCAGTCTGTTTCTACTTGACTCGGCGGCCCGTTGCGCCCGGCGGGGGCCCTCCGCGGGTCAGCTGCCGGCTTGTCCCGGCCGCCACAGCAGAGTATCGGGATGGAACTGAGCCCAGGCGAACCAGAACGCCTGATGGGTGGCGATCGGAGTTCCGTCCTCGAGGCTCGCGACAAACCCTCCACCGTCGGCCGTGATTACCAGGCCGCTGAACTCGACGGAGCCCTCGAGTTCCAGCGGCCCACGCAGCTCATCAGCAGAGAAGGCAACCGGCGTCCCGTCGGGGCTGACAACCCCGACAACCTGCGCCTGGATGGGGAGCCGCGAATCAACCGGCCCGACCGGAAAGATAGGCCCGTTGTCGTCACGTCCACGCAATGGATCAAACCGGTACGACCGTCCGAGTCCACCGTCCTCAGCGAGGATCGTCGTATCAGGATGGGCCGCCCGCCAGTCTCCCCAGGTGCTTGTGATCACAGTGGTCTGCTCGAGCGTGACTCCTGCCTCACGCAGCGGTCCGCTCAGGGCTTCGCCGGTGAACGTGTCGAAGATGCTGAACGTGTTGAGGTCGAACATCACCTTGTTCGAGCGAGTCAGCAGGCCGGAAGTCCGCAGCACCGGAACCTCGATGCCGTCCGGCACCGCGTCCGTGAGGTATGCCTGGGCTGAGCCGCACAGCGTGCAGTAGGGAATGCCGAGGCGACGGCCTCCGAGCGTGTCGTTCACCATCTCGTGAACTTCCATCTGGTGCTTCGGATAGGCTCGGGCTTCGCCGTTGATGACGACGCCGAACACGATCCGCTCGTCGGGATACCACGAGCCTTCCTCCGCCGAAGTGACAACGGGATCGTCGAGCGCCGGGATACATCCTCGCTCACACGGGAGCGTGTCCCCGAGTGGACGATTGTCTATCCGAACGCCACCCCACGATGTGAGCCGCCAGTCGATGGTCGCCCCCGCGTCATCAAAGAACGGCTGCCAGCCCGGTTCCACCAGCGTGAAGAGCCGACCCTTGTAGTCCCGGTACTCCGGATGGGTCGCCAGATCCCAGGCGATCAGATGATCGGTGACGGACTGCCACGGGCTGAGTAGCGCAATCGGATCGTCCGCGAGGTCGACACCTGTCAGCTCGCTGAATGAATCAACGAGGGCGTCGTGCACCGCACCACCCTGGAAGAAGCGGAGCAGGTCGGCCATCAGCCACGCCAGCCGCGGATCACCGCTCGCCCCGATGATCCCGATGGCGCCGGCATCAACGACATCGGTAGTGAGACTCAGCCACAGAGCATCGAGGTCGGCTGCGAGACTCCCTACGAGCTCACCGGTGTTGGTCAGTGCCGGAGCCTCCGGGAACACGTAACCGGCCTGATTGCGCAGCCGGCCATCATTGACCCGAAGGGCGCCGAGCGTGGTTGTGGACTCGGGCTCGGGATCTGTTTCGGGCTCGGGATCTGTGAAGAATGCGCTGGTGGTCGACACCGCAGCCTCCGGGGCCGTCGTCGTCGTCTCTGCCGCCTCCCGGGCGTCGGAACATGCCGATCCCCAGAGCGCCAAAGCAAGCAGAACGAAGGCAGCGCGAATCGACATTCCGTCAGCCTACGAGAGCCACAGAAGTACGGGAACGCCTCCGGCGTTCCTTGCGCCAACACTCGAGAGAGCGTGGTCGTCAAACGGGGGGAGAGACGTAGTCCTAGTTGCGTTTGGAGGAACCCGGGCCGCGTACTTTCTTGGCGACCTCGACGAACTCGTCGACCGGGATTCCGGCGATGGCGTCGGCGATGACTTCGAAGGGAACATCGTCGAGCTTGCGGAAGCGGACGCAGGACTGGCCGACGTCGAGACGCTTTCCTGTGTCCTTGTACGCTTCCATGAACGCGTCCCGTTTGCCGTCGTCCTGATAGATGCCGCTCAGGTAGACCGCGAAGTGGTTCTTCTGCGATGCCAGCGCGGCGTACATGAGGGGCTGGCCGTTGTAGGTGTCGGGATACGTGTCGAGCGGCACCTGGTAGGTGATCATGCCCCAGTTCATCGCCTCTTCGTAGCCCGGCGGCAGATTCTCGAGAATCGTCTCGCGTAATTGGGTGATGGCGTCGAGCCGATCCCCGGGCAGTTCGGCGAGGTAGTCGTCGACCGTCTTGGCGCTGCTGCGCATCATTGACCTCCCATTCGGCGATAGTCTCCCGTCGTGCGTAGCGACAGCAACGGGAGGCGGCACTCGACATTATGGCCCGCTTCATAGACTTGAGTCACGAGATCCACGACGGCCTGGTCACCTACCCCGGCCTGGCCGCGCCGGTCATCGAGCCCCACATGACCTTCGACGCCAGCCGCGATCACTATGCCGCCGGCCATGAGTTCCAGATCGACCGCATCGAGATGATTGCCAACACCGGCACCTACATCGACACACCGGCCCACCGCATCCGCGGCGGCGCCGACCTCGCCGACCTGGATCTCGCGGCTGTCGCCGGGCTCGAGGTGGTCGTGGTGAGAGTTCCGGGGGCGACCGGCGCCATCGAACCTGCCGTTCTCGGCGGCATCGACGTGACTGACAAGGCGGTGCTCTTCGCCACCGGTTGGGATCGCCACTGGGCCACACCTGCATACGGCGACGGCCACCCCCACCTGGCTGCGGAGACCGCAGACGCACTCGTGGAGAGCAACGTTGCGCTGATCGGGATCGACTCGCTGAACGTCGACGGAACGGCCGACGGCACGCGGCCGATCCACACCGCTTTCCTCGAGGCCGGGATTCCCATCCTCGAGCACCTGACGAACCTCTCCGCAGTGCCGGACACCGGTGCGGTCCTCTACGCCGTGCCTCCCAAAGTCCGCGGCATGGGCTCGTTCCCGGTACGGGCCTTCTGCGTTGTCTACTCGTAGGCGATGGCCTCCAGAATGTTGAGGCGAGAGGCCTTGCGGGCCGGAAGGATTGCCGCAACCAGTCCCGCGACCGCACCGAACAACACCAGACCGACAATCTGAATTGCCGGAATAGACAGGACGTCGATGCCCTGGCTCGCCAACGCGGCTGTCACCGCCACACCGAAGAACAGGCCGACGACGATGCCGAGGATCGAGCCGATGATGGCAACGATGATCGCCTCCCAGCGCACCATGCGCCTCACCTGACGGCGGCTCATTCCGACGGCGCGCAACAGGCCGATCTCACGAGTCCTCTCGAACACAGAGAGCGCCAGGGTGTTGGTGATCCCGAAGATGGCAATGATCACGGCAAGGGCCAGCAGAGCGTTGAACATCACCAGGATCGTGTTCACCTGGTCCTCCTGTGATTGCCGGTACTCGACCTGGTCACGAACCGTGACGTTCCCATATCCGGCGGCTGCCCCCTCGACGACTTCTCGGGCCGTGTCGGACGCGACCCCGTCGGCGGCCTTGACGGCGAGGACGAAGTCGACGTCGGTACCGAAGCCGCTGAAGTTCTCGGCGTAGAAGTCCTGGCCCACCAGGAAGTTCGCCTGAACAACGTTCGACTCGGCGTACGTGCCCACGATCTCGACCTGCTGCAAGCCGGTGGTGGCCAGGCCCATCGCGACAGTGTCGCCGAGCACCCACCCCTCATCTTTGGCGATCTCGTCGAAGACGAAGACGCCGCCGTCACCGAGCGCGGCAATGCTGCCCTGCTGCACGTCGAGGAAGATGGTCTCGTCGATGGTTGTCGTGTCGACCGCCATCAGGAACTCGTCGTTACCGTCGCGGTCCCAGAAGCCGAAGCGCAGCGACGTCACGGCCGAGATCTCGGGTCGGCCTGCCAGGTCTTCACCAAGCGCAGGGCTGAAGCCACCACTGAACCCATCGACGCTCACGACGTAGTCGGCTCGCAGCCCTTCCTCGATGGCAGATCCGGCCGATGCCTTGATCGAGTCGCCCAAGATGAAGAAGAAGGCCACAAGGGCCAGGCCGATCATCAAGGCAGAGGCTGTCGTCGCCGTCCTCCGCGGCTTGCGGATCGTGTTCTCCGTTGCCAGCGTTCCGGTGAGGTTGTCGATCTTGGGAAGCGGCCAGCCAAGGAACCGGGCCACCGGCTTGACTATCAACGAACTCAGCAGGCTCACGCTGAGGAAAATGAACAGCGCTCCGATGCCGACGGACAAGAGTTCGTTGATGGGCCCGAGCTCGTTTCCGGCGAGACCGGAACCGATGAGCGCCGCGCCGGCGACCAGGCCCACCGCGCCGCCCAGCGTGCGCTTGCGGTCGGACATCCGCAACGTCACCTCGGTGTCCTGAAGGGCGGCGACCGGCGGAATCTTCGATGCACGAAGCGCCGGCAGCAGCGCGGACAACACCGTGACAATGATTCCCACGGTGAGGCCGATGACAATCGTTCTGACAGCCAATGGTGCCGTGGAGGAAGGCAAGTCGAAGCCGGCCGCGCTCATCGCACTGGTCAGGCCGCCCGCGACGAGGAACCCGAACAGGATCCCGATAGCCGAGGCGATCACCCCGATCAGCAGCGCTTCGACCACGACCATCCAGACCACCTGCGAGGGTGTTGCGCCGACAGCGCGCATGAGAGCCAGCTCCCGCTGGCGCTGCCGCACGATGATCCGGAAGGTGTTCTGAATGATGAACGTCGCGACGAAGACGGCGACCAGAGCGAACACGAGCAGTGCGGTACGCAGAAAGCCGAGGCTCTCCTGAAGGGCCTCGGATTGGTCCTCAGCCTCGTCGGCGGCCGTGACCGCCTCGATTCCCTCCGGCAAGGCCGTCGCAATGGCCGTGCTGAGCAGCTCGGGGCTCACTCCGTCCTCGGCGAGCACAACGATCGAGCTGTACTGACCCTGCATGTCAAACAGCTCCTGGGCGGTCGCCAGGTCGAACCCGGCGAACGTAGCCCCGGCCAAGTTGTCGGATTCGCCGAATCCGACGACGCCGACGATTTCGTAGTCGTTCACACCCATTGGGGTCTGGATCTGCACGACATCGCCGACTGCGAGATCGTTGTCCCCGGCGGTTGCCGCGTCGACGGTGACCTCGTCGGAGCCCATGGGCGCCCGGCCGTCGCGGAGCGTGATGTTGCCGGTAAGGCGCTCGTCGGTCGTCCACGAGCCGCCCAGCGTCGGCGGCCCGGTGGGCACTATGGCTTCACCGTTCTTGTCGGAGATGACGGCAAACCCGCCGACACTTCCCTCGGCAGCCTCCACCCCCGGTACGGCGAGAACCGTGTCGAGCACGGTGTCGGCGATGGGAGGCGGGCCGCTGAACCCGACGTCGAATTCGGCCTCCCCCTGGACGATCACGTCCTGCCCCTGAAACACGTCTTCGAAGAGATCGCTGAAGGTGTTGTCGATGGTGTCGGTGAAGATGAACGTTCCTGCGATGAAGCCGACGCCCAGCACCACGGACATCGCCGTGAGCGCGAGCCGCAGTTTGTGGGCGAAGATGGTTTTGAGAGCGGTGCGAATCACGCTGTCACCCCCCGAACTGCTTCATACGATCGATGACGGACTCGGCGGTCGGCGCGTTCAGCTCTCCGGCGATCTTGCCATCCTCGAGAAAGACGACATGGTCGGAATAGGAGGCGGCGCCGGGATCGTGCGTGACCATGACAATCGTCTGCCCAAATTCCTTGACGGCGCGGGCGAGGAACGACAACAGCTCGGCGGATGCCTTCGAGTCGAGGTTCCCGCTCGGCTCGTCGGCGAAGATGATCTCCGGCCGAGCTACGAGAGCCCGCGCAGCCGCGACGCGTTGCTGCTGCCCACCCGACAGCTCGGACGGGCGGTGGCTCAGTCGATCACTGAGGCCGAGGATGCCGACGACCTGGTCGAACCAGGCCGAGTCGTGGTCGTCGCCGGCGATCAGCAGCGGCAGCAGGATGTTCTCGCGGGCGGTGAGGGTCGGTATCAGGTTGAACGCCTGGAAGACAAAGCCCACCTTCTCGCGGCGCAGCAGCGTGAGATCCTTGTCGGAGAGGGTGTTCAGCTCGGTGTCGCCGACGAACACCTGACCGCTCGTGAGCGAGTCAAGACCGGCAATGCAATGCAGCAGTGTCGACTTACCACTGCCTGAGGGACCCATGATGGCCGTGAATTGGCCGCGCTCGAAGGCGACGTCGATCCCGTCGAGGGCCCGGACCGTTGTGTCTCCGGTGCCGTAGAGCTTGGCGCCCCGCTCCATCCGGGCGGCGGCTTGGCTGGCGGAAGTACTTGATGAGGTCATGGTCAATCGGTTTCCCTCTCACGCGCTGCACCTGACCCTCCAAACCTACCCGCCTTCCGACGTCAATGATCCAGGAGCGGGAGTCGCGGGTAACCTCGGGCCGATGTACGACTTCGAGACACTGAGCCTGCACGGCGGCCAGGCACCCGATAGCGACTTCGGCGCCCGGGCAGTGCCGATCTACCAGACGACCTCGTACTTGTTCCGCGACGTCGACCAGGCTGCCGGCCTGTTCAACCTGGAGCGGCAGGGTCACATCTACTCGCGGCTCTCCAACCCGACGGTTGCCGTTCTGGAGGAGCGGGTGGCGGCGCTGGAAGGGGGCGTCGGGGCGGTGGCCGCCGCGTCGGGCCAGGCGGCGCTGTGGCTCGTGATCGCCACGCTGGCGAGCGCCGGTGACCACATCGTCATGTCGAAGAACGTCTACGGCGGCACCAACAACCTGCTGACCCAAACGCTCCCTCGATTTGGCATCGAATCGACGCTGGTGTCGCCACGTGACACGGACGAGATCCGCGCCGCAATCCGGCCGAACACCAAGCTCGTTCACGGCGAAACGTTGGGCAACCCCGGGCTCGAGATCATGGACATCCCCAAGGTTGCCGAGATCGCCCATGAGGCCGGTGTGCCGCTGCTGATCGACAACACTTTCGCTTCGCCCTACCTGTTCCGCCCGTTCGAGTGGGGGGCCGATCTGCTCTTCCACTCGGCAACGAAGTTCATCGGCGGCCACGGCGTGGCCCTCGGTGGCATTGTCGTGGACTCGGGGCGCTTCGACTGGGAGGCATCGGGCAAACACCCCACGATGCTCGAGCCATATCCCAGCTACCACGGACTCACCTTCGCCGAGGAGTTCGGCACCCAGGCCTTCCTGACGAGAGCCCGGGTCGAAGGCTTGCGCGATTTTGGGGCCGCCATGAGCCCGCAGAATGCCTTCTACCTGATCCAGGGCCTCGAAACCCTTCCGCTGCGGATGGAGCGCCACGTGGCCAATGCACGGCGCGTCGTTGAGTTCCTCGACTCGTCCGATGCCGTGGCTTGGCTCAGCTACCCGGAGCTCGAGAACCACCCGGACCACGAACTCGCCAAGAAGATGTTCCCCAAAGGCTGCGGTTCGATCTTCAGCTTCGGTATCAAGGGCGGCCGGGAAGCAGGGCGGAAGTTCATCGAGAGCCTGCGGGTCTTCTCCCACCTCGCCAACGTCGGCGACGCCAAATCGCTCGTGATTCACCCGGCATCGACCACCCACGCCACGATGAACGCGGCCCAGTTGGAGGCGGCCGGCGTTAGTGAGGACCTCGTCCGGCTGTCGGTTGGGCTCGAATCTGCTGACGACCTCCTGGCCGATCTTCGCCAGGCGCTGCGCGCCTCACAGAAGGCGTAGGCGATGAAGCTCCAGGTCCGCGGCCACACGATCCGCTCAACCACCGGCGGCCGCCCTCTCGACACCGCGCAGCCGCTCGTTGTCTTCCTCCACGGGGCGTCGCAGGACCGCACGCTGTGGGCGCTGCAACAGCGCTACTTCTCGCACCACGGGTGGTCTGTGCTGTCACCGGACCTGCCGGGGCACGGAGGCAGCGGTGGCGAGTTGATGCCCACTATCGAGGAGATGGCTGCCTGGGTTGCCGACCTCATCGAAGCGGCCGGCTTCGACAAGGCCGCTCTGGTTGGACACTCCATGGGGTCGCTCATCGCGCTCGAGTTGGCGGCCACGCGTCCGGAGATCGTGTCCAGGATCGCCCTGAGCGGTACCACGGCGGCGATGCGGGTGCATGAGGATCTCCAGAGCTCGGCCGATAAGGACGACCCGCAGGCCCACCACATGATCATGGGCTGGTCCCTGTCCGGTCAGTCGGGCCTCGGGGGCCATCCGACGCCCGGCCTGTGGATGCACGGGCACCTGCTGCGAACGTCGATGAACGCCGCCGAGGGCGTGCTAGCCAACGACCTGCGGGCCTGCCACATCTACGAGACAGCCTTGGACCGGGCGGCCGCCGTGCAGTGCCCGGCGCTCATCATCATGGGCGCCGAAGACCGCATGGTGCACCCCAAGGGCACCCGCCAGCTGATCGACGCCCTCGGCAACAACGCGTCGATCGTCGAGATCAAGGGCGCCGGCCACTCAATGATGATCGAACGCCCCGATGACGTACTCGACGCCCTGATCCGGTTTCTCGCGTGACCGATTGTGTTCGTTGTGCCTAGAACGGCTCTATGGGTGCTGATTAAGCACAACGAACGGGGGAAATCCGCATGACCGAACCGCCAGAGACCGTCCTCCTGCTGGGGAGTGATCACACGGAGCTGGGTGAGATCGCTACTGCGCAGCTCGGCCCGGATATCGCCATCGCCCTGTCGCGCGGGAAGTTCCCGAAAGGCTATGCCTATCTCGACGACAACGAGGATGCGGTGCTGGCGGCCACCGACGGCGCGACGCGTCTGCTCGCGGTCGCCGACGGCCATTCCGGATTCGATGCAGCCCGGGCCTCACTCGAAGCGCTGCACGCCGCGGCCCCGACCCTGCTCGAAATGGCGAAGAGTGACCTCGAAGCGGCCGCACGTCACGGGTTCACCCTGGCTCGCCATGCCATCGCAGCGGCTCTAGCCGAGCTCGAGGAGCCGCGGCGTTCGAGCCGGACCGCGCTTGTCATCGGGCTGGCCGGCAAGGAACGAGCTGCGGTGGCCTGCTTGGGCGATACCCGGGCCATCCTGCGCTCGGACCGCAGAGCCAGGTCCCTCGTGGGAGGCTTCAGCCCCTTTCTCGACGCCGGGACAACGCTCGACGAACTGGAATCCCTGAGTCTCAACCTGGGCGCGGGCGACCAGCTCGTGCTACTGAGCGACGGCCTGTCCGATTTTCTCGGCGCAAAGTGGTTGCGCAAGCTGGACGACCTCGGCAAAGATGCCGGGTCGCCGCTCGAGTTCGTCACCTCCGCGGTTCAGAGGGCGTTCGTCGGGGGTGCCGGCGACAACATCTCGATTGGGGTGTTGGTCTCCTAGTTTCCTGCGAGGGGGAATGACCACCCTCTAGGAATTACTGGTATGCTCAATCTCAGTCACCGGATTTGTTGCTTTCGATTGCGGTTACGCGGTAAAGGTTTACGGACCTATAGCCGACGAAAGAGTGCGGCTCGCACGCAAGCGGCAAGACCATGAAGGAGTGGACAGTGCGTCATCTACGAATCATCCCAGTGATTCTTCTTGCCACTCTCGTCATCCTGCCGGGTGCCGCGATGGCGACTGAGGAGCCCTACTCAGGAGGCGGTGTCACAACAACTGCACTGGCTCCGGCCGTCACCGTCGCCGCCGAGGGTCTCGACGTATCTTTCGTAGCCAGGGGCCAGGGCAGCGACTGCACCTGGGATTTCGGCGACGGCACAACCGGCACAGGGAACCCGGCCGAGCACGTCTACGCGGCAGATGGGACCTATGACGTCACGGCCACTTGCGGGGCAACGGTGCTATCTCGCACGTTGACCTTCGCCGCAGGGCTGTCGTTCACCGGCTTCGACGCTGGAACCTTCATCCTGATCGCGGCCATCCTGGGCCTTCTCGGTGCCGGAGCATTGTGGGCTACCCGCCGCTCCCGGGCCAACAACTGAGCCGCCTCGCCGGCTGACAGCTAGATTCGCTGGGTGTTTCGACGACGCGCCCGGATCCTCACAATCCTTGGAATTGTCCTCGTCATCATGGTGCTGCTCGGGGTTGTCAACCTCCTGCAGGCTCGATCACTGGCGAACGAGGCACGTGCCGAGATTCTGCGAGCAGTCGCCCTGGTTGAGGATGGAGAGTTGGAGGCCGCCCGCGGCGAGTTGGACTCGGCAGTCGACCGGTTGGACGAGGCAGGCAAGGAAGTCAACTCTCCGTTGGCAAGCGTGGTCGGTGCAGTGCCCTTCGTCCACACCGAGGTGCGGGCCGGCGCGGCCGGGATTACGGCAGTCCGGGAGGCGACGCTTGCCATCATCGAAATCCTCGATTTCTTCGTTGCCGAACGGCCACCCCTATTCGAGAAGGGACGAATTGACCCCGCCGCAGTGGAGCTCCTGGAGGCAACCCGCAAGGCTGCCCTCGATCACGCGCTCGTGGCGCGCAGCACCGTTGAGGATTCCCCCCGGCCGCGGCTGGCGGCGGTCAGGGACCCCCTCGGCGATGTAGACGACACCACCGCGGCTCTGGTGGACGTCCTCACCGGAGCCGAACCGCTGCTCAACCGCATCGGCGCCGCCGCCGCCGGCGAGGACCCATTCCGCATCCTCGTGCTGCTCGAGAACGGTGCAGAGCTTCGTGCCACCGGGGGGCTGATGGGCGCCCTGGCCCTCCTGGAGATTGACGATGGTGGGCTGAGTATTGCGCACTTCTATCCGAGTGCTCCGCGGGACCCCACCGGCCAATTTGTCAGTGTCGAGGCTCCGAATGACTACATGAGCCGATACGGGGGCTTTCTCGCCAATACCACACTGTGGTCGAACGTAAACCTGTCGCCTGACTTCCCAACTGTCGCCGACGTTGCCGGGCGCCTCTTTGCCGGCGTGACCGGAATCGAGCCCGATCTCATAGCTCGCATCGACCTGGTGGCCCTCGGATATCTGCTGGAGGCCTTCCCCCCAATCATCGTCGACGGAGCGCCACTCGTGGCGGAGACGCTCGCCACGGAGTTCCTGATTGACTCCTACAAAAGGTTCTCGCAAGAAGAGCAGGACGTCTATGTCGCATCCGTCGTGGCCCAGGCCTTCGATCAGTTTGTCCAGGGCACTACGGCCGATAGGACATCACTGGTGGCGGGCGCCCGGCGGGCTGCCCGCGAGCGTCGCATTGCGTTCTTCATGGCTGAAACCGCTGCCGACGACCTCTTCGCACGCGCCGGCACCGACGGCGCGGTGCTGCCGGGCGACCCCGGTGACGTTGAGGTCGTCGTCCAGAACTTCGCCGCCAATAAGATCGACGTCTTCACGGCGACCGACCTGTCGGCCGACGTCAAGCTGGCCGGGTGCTTCGCCACGGGTGAGGTGTCTGTCACTCTGGAGAACCGGATGCCGGGCGATGCGGAGTTCCCCGCCGGCGGCGGCATAGGCGGTAATGGTCAGTGGTGGGTCAGCTTCTATCTGCCCGCCGGAGCCGAGATCATCGACCTCTCCGTGGACGGTGCCCCGACCGGCGGCACGACCGACGTGGAGCTGGGGCGCCCGGTGGCATCTGTTCTGGTCTTTGCCTCACCCGGCGAACAATCGACTGCCGCCATTGCCTGGCAGGAGCAGATTCTGACGCCGGAGTACAGCATGCGGATCCAGCCTCAGCCGCTCGTCGTTCCCGCCACGCTGGCCATGTTGGAGCAGCCCCCGTCCGTCTTCCTGGAGACCAGAACGGCGTCGCTTCCAACGGAATGTAGGCCATGAGGAGCGACTTCCGCGCGCCCGGGCAAGACGGACCCGACCCACCGGTCGACTATGCTGCCCCGATGATTTCCGGAGTCGCGGCCCGCGATACGTCAGCTATCGCCGCCCGACTGACTAGCCCAAGGGGAGAACACGCAAATGAAGGGTGACGTCCCGCAGGCGCGTGGCATCGAGGCGTTCGACGCCGTCGACATGGCGGCAGTGAACGGGTCCAGCCTTCTCGAGGCCTTGTGGCGGTTTCGCTGGCTGGTGCTGGTGGCGGCGCTCATAGCCGGCGGCGCCGGCTACGGGCTGTCGTTTCTCCAGGCAACCACCTATGAGGCCGAGGCCGGCATGATCCTCACCGATCCGCGCACTTCGGGTGTCTTCGACGATGGCTCGACGGTGATTCGTGACCTATCGCGCTACGTGCGGAATCAAGCCGAATTCGCTGAGTCCACGGAGGTAGCGCAACGCGCTATTGACAACCTACCCGCCCTCCCGACCTTGACGCTGGAGGACGTCACGAGCGCGGTCTCGGTGACCCCGTCACAGAACCTCGACCTCGTCACCATACGGGCAACTCAGCCTACTGCCGAAGGGGCCGCCAACCTGGCCAACGCCATAGCCGACGCCTACCAAGAGTTGGTTGGCGAGGAAGTGGAGTTCAACGCCAACGCTGCCATCGCCCAATTGGTTGATTCGCGGGACACGCTGCGGGGTCGGGTCGACGACCTCGAGGGCACGCTGGCAGAGAGTCCCGACAACCTGGCATTCCAGGCGGAACGGGATGCGGCCATCGCGCAGCTTGTCACACTCGAAACCCGCATCGAACAGATCAATGTCAACATGGCGCTCTACGGCTCTGGAGTGCAGTACCTCGAGCGGGCCGAGGTGCCGCTGTCGCCTGCTACGCCAAAGCCGCTGCGCAACGCCGCCCTGGCCACGGTGCTGGGACTCCTTGGCGCCGGCGCTCTTGCCTGGTGGCGGACTGAACGGCTACCGCTGGCCCAGGACCGCCACGATCCGGCGCCCGTCCTGGAAGCCCCGCTGCTCGGAGAGGTACCCGAATTCACCTGGGCCAAGCACGAAGGCCCGGTGCCCACGATCTTCGAGCCGACATCTGCAGCCGCCGAGGCATACCAGTTCATAGTCTCCTCGCTGGAGTTCGCGCTTGGCCAGATTGAAGGCTCAACGGTGCTCATTACCAGCCCGGGCCCCGCCGCGGGCAAGACGATCACGGCTCTCAACCTATCGGTAGCCGCACTCGGCGACGGTACACAGCTGCTTCTGGTTGATGCCGACGAGCGGGCCCGCGGACTCACTCGAATGGGTGGCACCGAGGCGGCGCTTGGCCTAACCGATCTGGCAAACCGTGAAGACCTCGAGCTCATGGACTGCCTGCAGCGGTGGCGGGTCTCCGAGGATGCGGAGCTGAACGTGGTTCCCACCGGCTCGAGGGTGACAAGCGCGGCAGGCTTCTTCCGCTCACCGGGATTCCGTAAGCTGATGACCACATTGCGCTCGGCCGCTCCGTTAGTGGTTTTCGACTCGGCACCTGTGCTGGCGGCATCTGAGGCTTCGGACATCGCCTCTCAGGTGGACGGGATAGTCCTTGTGGTCGAACAGGGCACACCCATGCGAGCTCTAGAGGAAACCCGCAGCAGGATCGAGATGGCAGGGAAACCCCTGCTGGGATACGTCTTCAACCGTGCTGATCACAAGCATGGCCGGTATGGATACGGCAGGTACTACGGGTACGGCTATGGGTACGGCTACGGGCGGGAGGAGTGACGGTCTTGCGGTCGTCCGATGGGCCCGCCAAGGTCGTCAAACGCGCCGCGGCGCTCGCCAGGGCGTAGAGTAGAGCCATTCAGGAACCGGGGGTCCCGTGCAACAAAAGAGATGGTTCGGGCATTTCCGCCGCTGGCGGTTTCCGCTGTCTGCAGTGCTCGATGCGGCCCTGTGGCTCGGAGCTCTCTACGTCGCCACCCTCGCCAGACTGAGCTTCGAGCCTGAGGCGATCGTCGCATCGAATTACGCGAAAGTTGCTGTCGTCGCGATCGCAATGCAGCTGACGGCCGGCGTACTGATGGGCCTCTATCGCGGCAGGCACCCTATCGCTTCGTTCGGCGAGGTAATGCTGGTCGTAGCATCATCCGTCCTCGCCGGCAGCGCGGCCACACTCTTGGTGGTTCTCACAGGCTCGCCCAGCCTGCTGCCGATCAGCGCCGTATTGGCGGCGACGGCGTACCAGATGTTGGGGGCGCTTGGTGTACGTTACGTTGGTCGGCTCATCGTTGAGATATCGGGCCGCTCGGGGCACGACCGGGAACATAGGGCGATCGTTTTCGGAGCTGGTGACGCTGGGTACCAGCTGGTGCAGGCGCTCCAGCGTGACCCCGAAGCCGACACGGTGCCGGTGGCACTTCTAGATGATGATCCCACCAAGGCGAAACGGCGCATGCAGGAGCTCCGAGTCGTTGGCGGCAAGAAGGACATCGCCGCGGCGGCCGAACGTTTTGACGCCGACGTGCTTCTGATTGCCATGCCGGCGGCTCCCCATGATGTGATAGTCGACGTCGCCGACCGGGCTCAGGCGGCAGGCCTCACGGTGCGGGTGTTGCCGCGCCTTTCGCAGATCGTCGAGCACGGGGTGCGGGTCCGTGACATTCGCGACATCGCCCTTGCCGACTTTCTCGAGCGTGACGAGGTGCGGCTCGACCTCGAACAGATCGCCGGGTATCTCGAAGGCAAGCGGGTGCTGGTAACGGGGGCGGGCGGTTCTATCGGTTCGGAGCTCTGCGCAACGATCAGACATTTCAACCCGGCCAGATTGCTCATGCTCGACCACTCCGAGAGCAACCTGCACCGGTTGAGCCTCAGCATGGACGGATCGGGTTCTCTCGACTCTCCGGATCTCATTCTGGCCGATATCCGGGATCCCGAAGCCCTGCAAGAGATCTTCGAACGAGAAAGCCCTCAGGTCGTCTTCCATGCCGCCGCTCACAAGCACGTGCCGTTCCTCGAGTCATACCCGGCAGAGGCGATCAAGACCAATGTGCAGGGAACCTTCAACGTGCTGGCCGCGGCGGCGGACACCCAGGTGGAGCGCTTCGTCAACATAAGCACCGACAAGGCAGCCGACCCGGTCAATGTGCTTGGCTTCACCAAACGAATCGGGGAGCGCTTCACCGCCCACTTCGCTCCCCTCACCACAGGGGTGTTCATGTCGGTGCGATTCGGCAACGTGCTCGGTAGCGACGGCTCGGTAATCCCAACGTTCCGTGAGCAACTGACCCAAGGCCGACCTCTTACGATCACCCATCCCGAGGCGACGCGCTATTTCATGACGATCCCAGAGGCGGTACAACTCGTCGTTCAAGCGGGCGCAATCGGCGGGGACGGCAACGTCCTGGTACTGGAGATGGGTGAACCGGTCAAGATCATCGACCTGGCTCACAGGCTGGCGGCGCAATTGAAGCCGGGGGTTCCGGCCAACATCAAGGTGATCGGTTTGCGACCGGGCGAAAAACTCCACGAGGTGCTGTTTTCGGCGGATGACACAACGGTCGACAAACCTCACGAGCAGTTGTGGAGATGCACGGTACCCCCGCTCGACCCGGCCCTGCTCGACGGAGCAACGACCCGTGAGCACCTGGCGAAACTGATTGACGATCCGGCGCTGGCAACCTGGCATCGCTGAGAGATCGCGGTCGACTTGCCGCAAGCTGCGGACGAAACGGTCCTACTCCGCCGACACCGACAGTCCACTAGGTTCGAAACGCACATGAACATCCTCCTGACCAGCGCCGGTCGCCGCACGGGACTCACCACAGCCTTCAAACAAGCAGCACGGCCGCTTGGCGGAGCCGTCTACACGGCTGACATTGACGCTCTAGCTCCTGCCCATCAAGTGAGCGATGGTTCCTTCAGAGTTCCTCGGGCGACGGACCCGTCGTATCCGCATCGCCTTCTCGAGATCGTGGATCAAAACGAAATCGGCCTCTTGGTACCGACGATCGACACCGAACTCATGGTTCTCGCCGAAAGCCGGGCTCAATTCGCGGAGCTCGGTTGCCTGGCCGTCGTATCCCACACCAGGCTGATTGAAATCACGACGGACAAGCTGGCATCGGCACGCGCTTTCGCCGAAGCCGGGCTCAAACACCCTCAGACATGGCAACCGGGGAATACACCCGCGAATCTTCCCAGAGCTCTCGTTACTAAACCCCGGAAGGGCTCTGCCAGCGTGGGTGTGTCATTCTGCGCGCCGAATGAGCTCCCGGGGCTGCTCGCTCGATCTGATGATCTGATCATCCAAGAGTTCATCGACGGCGACGAGATCACGGTGGATGCGTTGCTAGACCTGAACGGTCGGCTCTTGCATTGCGTCCCTCGACGTAGGATTCGAACCCTGTGTGGGGAATCGATTCAGGGCGTCACTCTTTCGCCGAAGAGTATCGGTGACTGGCTGATGAAGGTGTTTTCCTTCGTGGGTGCCCGCGGTGGACTGGGTCCGATAACAATCCAAGCGATCCTTTCAGATCCGGAGCCGACCCTCATCGAGATCAACCCGCGATTCGGCGGCGGAGTGCCGCTCGCCTTTGCTGCGGGAGCAAAATACCCGGAGTGGCTGATTGACCTCGCCGCCGGAAAAGCAGTTGAGCCCGGCGTCTTCGACTATGAGGTAGGCCTCTACATGACGCGGAGCCTCACGGAGACGTTTACGAGGCAGCCGCCATGGTGATTCGCGGGGTCGTGTTCGATCTCGACGATACCCTGTACCTGGAACGCGCGTATGTGGAGAGCGGCTTCGCGGCGGTCTCGCGACGCATGGCTGAGATCAGCGCTCGGCCGGCCAGCGAGTGCCGGGCCCAACTGGGACAAGTCGCAAGCGATGCTTCCTTCCGGGGCCGCGTATTCGACGAAGTGCTGCGGAGGGATCCCCAGCTAGCAGCTCGTGTCACAGTCCGGGATCTTGTTGAGACGTACCGGAGTCACGAGCCGACGATCAGCCTGCTTCCAGGGGCCGTTGACCTCCTCGAGGGCCTGCGGCAGCGCGGCCTGAAGCTGGGAATGATCACCGACGGGCCGGTAGCGAGTCAAAGCGCCAAACTGACCGCTCTCGGACTGTCAGGGACAACGGATCCGACAATCCTCACCGACGCCTGGGGCATTGAGTTTCGCAAGCCCCACGAAAGGGCATTCGAGCGAGTCGAGGAGCTTTGGGGCTATTCCGGAGAACAACTCGTCTATATCGGCGACAATCCACTCAAGGACTTCGTAGCCCCGAGACGGCGTGGCTGGCTCTCGGTACGACTCGTCCACCCTGAGCAGCTACACATCCGAGAGCAACCGGCCGCACTGGAGGCTTCGCCATCAGAGTCCGTTCACGGGTTCGCTGAGGCTGCTCGCGTCCTGGCATTGTGGCAGTAGCGGTTCATTCCACCCGGCCGGCGTCCGCCACACCTGGCAATGGTCGGGATCACCTAGGGGGTGGCTGCGAATGGTCGAAGGCCGCCTCGACTTTGCCCGTGTCTACCATGCCGGACATCGCATGCGGCAATGCCAGTTTGAGGCTTTCAAGGATCGGATCCGTGAAGTATGAGTGGGTCGACTGAATCAAAACCGTGGACCGGCCTGATTCGTGACGATCCCCGGTGGCAATTCGAGGCGGGCACCCTGGTACATAGAGATGCCGCCGGCGAGTCGTCGCTGCCATCGGGCGGAACCGAGGGCCTGAAACAGTTGGTCGTACGCTACGTCTATGCCGCCCAGAACCGTTCGCGGGCGGTTCGGAATGCGATCGCTGAGCTAATCGATGGACTTGCAGAGCCGCAGTGGGGTTTGAACTTCGGTGCCGGTTCCACACGATTTCACTCGCGGATCCTGAATCTGGACGTCAGCCGCAGCCCTCATTCCGACATCGTGAATGCAGGTGACGAACTGCCTTTCCGAGACGGCTCACTCGATCTGGTGATATCTCAAGAGGTGCTGGAACACCTCGAAGACCCTGTCCTCTGGATCCAGGAGATACACCGCGTCCTCAAGCCGAACGGCAGGTTCTACTGCCAGCTGCCCTTCATCATTGGCTATCACCCCGGCCCCGCCGACTATTGGCGATTCACCAAGGAGGCGTATCCCCGTCTGCTGCCGGGAGATCGCTGGGAGATCGAGAAGCTCGAGCTGTCGGTCGGTCATGGATCCGGGCTGTATCGGATCCTGGTCGAATTCACCGCCGTGACGGCCAGCGCACTTCACTCCAGGCTCTACATGCCGGCGAAGGGGATCGCCGCCCTGCTGTGGGCGCCGCTGCGGCTGTTCGATCTTATGACACGTTTCTCGGACCAGCGGGATCGCATCCCCGGCGGCTACTTCTGTGTGGCCAGGAAGCGCTAGTAGCGACCGACACCACGGAAGATGTCGATGACTTGGTCGAGTTGTGCCGAGGTGAGGGACGAGCCACTCGGCAGACACAGCCCGTCGTCGAAGAGGCCCTCCGCCACTGCTCCTCCGATCATGGGCTCGCCTTCGAAGAGCGGCTGAAGGTGCAGGGGCTTCCACAATGGCCGGGATTCGATGTTGTGTCGCTCCAGCTCGAGCCGCACCTCCTCGCGGGTGGCTCCGAAAGCAGCGGGGTCAACGGTGAGAGTGGTCAACCAGCGGTTCGAGCTGCAGTACTCCGCTTCCGGCATGAAGTCGATGCCGGGCAAACCGCCGAGCCCGCTCACGTACCGGTCAAAGTTCCTCCGGCGGGTCTCGACCCGCTTGTCGAGCGTCTCGAGCTGGCCCCGGCCCACAGCGGCCAGGAGATTGGAGAGCCGGTAGTTGTAGCCAATCTCGGAGTGCTGGTAATGGGGAGCCGGATCCCGGGCCTGGGAGGCGAGGAATCGTGCTCTGGCGATCGCATCAACGTCGTCCGAGACCAGCGCACCTCCGCCGGAGGTCGTGATGATCTTGTTGCCGTTGAACGACAGGACGCCGCACTCCCCGAAACTTCCGGCGGGGCGTTCAAAGGCCATCGCACCAAGCGCTTCGGCCGCGTCCTCGATGAGTGCAACGTCATAGCGCCGGCAAATCGACTCGATCCGGCCGTAGTCGGCGCACTGGCCGTACAGGTCGACGGTGATGACCGCGCTCGGGAGGTCGCCGTGCCGCGCTCGTGTTTCGAACTCGGTCTCGAGCAGGTCGGGGTCGAGCGTCCATGTGGACGGGTCGCTATCGATGAACACCGGCCTGGCGCCGAGATAGGTGATCGGATTGGCGGTGGCGACGAACGTGAGAGAGGGACAGACCACATCGTCGCCCGGTCCAACGCCGGCGAGCAGGAGAGCAAGGTGCAGGGCAGCCGTCCCGCTGCCGAGCGCAGCCGCGTCGGCCACTCCGCAGCGTTCCGCCAGTTCCCGCTCGAAAGCGTCGACATGAGGACCCAACGGGGCCACCCAGTTGCTGTCGAAGGCATCCGTCACCAGATCGCGCTCTACCTGCCCGATATCGGGAGGCGAGAGGTAGATGCGTTCGGAGGGGAATGGCGCGGTTTGCTCGCCGGCCGGGGCCGCCGCGCCGCCTGGGTCCGGGGCCACCGGACCTAGCCGATGCATTGGAAGAACGCCGTGTTGAGCGAGCGATCGGCGCCAACTAGCCGGAACCGGCGCCCCGATTCTTGAATGAATTCCTCAAAGGCACGTGGCTCGTGATCCGGACGAGACATGTCGTCGAAATAGATGTAGGTGCCGGGACCAATCGTCTTCTCGAGCTGGCGCAAGACGTAGATGGTCGACGAGTACAGATCGGCGTCCATGACGATGACAAGAACTTCGTGTGGAGGAACGGCGAAACCGGGCAGAGTCTCTTCGAACCAGCCCTTGATGAACTCGACACGATCGTCGGCCAGGACGGGCGGCGACCCACCGCGGTCAAAACGACCTTTCTCGAAGCCAAAACCCCAATGCTCTGGAAGCCCCTCAAAGCTGTCAAAGCCTCTGAGCACTGCATCAGGGTGTCCGAGTGACTCCGACCAGTACCTCATGCTCGCACCTTCAAAGACACCGAACTCGAGGTAGAGAACCTGCTGCTCCCTGACTTCGTTGATGACGGTATCGAACACGGCTTCTCGGTGTGGCAGGCGCCGCTTGGCCTCGAAACCGTTGTCTCTCATCCATCGACCCAGTTTCATGTAGTTGACGATCATCTCGACATGGTGAAGGCCCTTCGGCGAGATAACGCTCCCGACAAGGGTGAGCCACCGCTTGAATTCGCTGAGTGCCCTAGATTTCATCGCTCTCCCGAGTCACCTCAATCACGGGCATCGCCACCCCTGAACTCCGGCATGGTCGCATGACCCGGAGCATTGATTCCCCGCCGCAGGAGCACCTGCCCCACTGTTCGAGCGAGGATCTTCAGGTCGAGCCACACGCTCCAGTTGTCAACGTACCAGACGTCCAGGGCCAGCCGATCCTCCCACGACACGGTGTTACGACCGCTGATCTGGGCGATACCGGTTATGCCCGGCCTGACCTCGTGACGACGTGCTTGTTTGGGCGAGTAGCGATCGAGATACTCCATCAGCAATGGACGCGGCCCTACCAGGCTCATATCCCCGGTGAGCACGTTCCAGAGCTCCGGGAGCTCATCCAAACTCGTCGCTCGCAAGAAGGAGCCGACACGACTCAGCCGACGCTCATCGGGCAATGGGACGCTGTTGTCATCTGTGGCTTCACGCATCGTTCTGAGTTTGATCAGCGTGAAGGGCTCGCCTCGCAGGCCGGGCCGCGTCTGTCGAAAGAGGACCGGCGATCCCATCGAGATGCGAACCGCCACTCCACACACGATAAGCAACGGCGACACAACCAAGAGGAGAACGGCGCTCAACAGGACGTCTGAGATGCGCTTCGACATCAACGCGAAAGACACGTGGCTCGATTGCTCCCGATTCTGGTCCATCAACGAACTCGACTCTCGCCATCACTTCTGCCGTACAGCTCGGCGCCTCTTTCGGGCCTCGCCGGCTGTCTGGAAGCACTCCTCAAACCGGCTGACTCCTTCCTCGATCTGGATCTCCTCCGTGTAGAAGCTCCGTCCATTGGCGCCCATCTCCGCCCGATCCGAGGGCGCCATCTCGAAGAGTCTAAGAACCCCATCGGCAATGCTCGCGGGATCTTCGGGTGAGCAGCAGACTCCCGCCGCGGCACGTACCACCAGATCTGCCGCATCACCTCGTACCGCCATGAGTATCGGCCGGCCCGCCGCCAGGTATGCCTGCGTCTTTGACGGGATGGTCATTTCGAACAATGGATCGTCTCGCAGATGGACGAGGAGCACATCAGCCACAGCAAGCAAGCTGTCTAGTTCATCGAGCGGCATTCGCGGTAGGAAGTGAACACTCTCAATGTGATGAGCGCCGGCGAGACTGCGGAGACGTTCGGCCTCCACACCGTCGCCGACGAACCAGAAATTTACGTCCGGTTCGACTTGTTGAACCCGGCTGGCCGCCTCAACGACGCTGTCCAGCGCCTGGGCCTTGCCCAGGTTGCCGGCGTACACAACCGAGAAGCGGCCGGCCAGGGCTTCTTTCCAGGCGAGCTCCTTTTCGGGTGACCGCGTCGATCTGCCGTCTTCCGTCCAGTTGTAGATCACGGATAGCTTGTCGTCGCGGACTCCGCGTCGGATCAATTCGCGCTTGAAGCCGGGAGATAGAACGACAATCCGTTCGGCTTGCCGGTAGACGAGCCGGCTCCACAGACCAACCGCCTTGAGGACGGCTCGGGACCTGACCATGCCGGACGCCGCGAGGGTATCCGGCCACAGATCCTGAACGTCATAGACAAAGCGCAGCCCCCGCAACCAGCGGAGCGCTATCGCGGGTAGCCCGACCGTGCCCGGAGGGTGGTACACATACGCTACATCCGGAGAACCAATCACGAGCGGGCCGATTGCCGAGGCGGCCAGGGCGAACGACACGTAATTGAGGATGCGCCCGAGCGACGAGGAGCCGTGACTGGGGTATAGCGGCACCCGGATGATCTTGACGCCTTCTACGGATTCGCGCTGGATCAGTTTCATTCGATAGCCGGGATACAGCTTGCCCCCCGGATAGTTGGGAAAGCCCGTCAAGACGGTCACCTCATGTCCCCGGGCGACGAGCTCCTTGGCGAACGGAAGGCCCTTGAAGATGGGCTCAGGTTGAAACCACTGCGTGAGCATCAAGATGTGCATTGCGTTATGAATGCGGAGTTCGGGAGCTGCCCTGGGCCCAGCCGTCTTCGCCGGGGCTGACCTGTCGGTGCCCAAGCAGAATGCGGACCACCGTGGCCGCTACTCCAGAGGCCAGATACTCAGCGGGCGGATCCCACGATCTCGACTCGTTGGTGACCAGTTCGACCGCGGCCAAGACGTCTCGCGGTTCGATCCCGGCGAGAATGTTCGACCCTGCCTCAATAGTCTCCGGCCGCTCGGTCACCTCACGGATCGTTACGTTGGGGATGCCGAAGATACAGGCTTCCTCCTGGACGGTACCGGAGTCCGACACCAGACAGAATGCCGCCTGTTCGAGTCGGACGAAGTCGAAGAAGCCCAGCGGCTCCACCATCTCGATTCCCGACGGGGCCGTGTATCCCAAATCGGCAAGCTTCGAACGGGTGCGGGGATGGATCGAGCAGACAACACGCTTGCCGTAGCTCCGCTCCAGAAGCTCCAGCGCCGCCATCAGGTCCGATAAACGAGACGGGTCGTCGACGTTCTCAGCACGGTGCATTGTCACCAGAAAGAACTCACCTTTCTCCAACCCAAGCCGATCGAGAGCGTTACTTGCCTCAATCTGGGGCGCGTAGTGATCGAGGACCTCCTTGATCGGATTGCCGGTGACGAAGATGCGGTGCCTGGCAATGCCCTCTGCAAGAAGGTTCTCCTTGCTCCGGTGCGTGTAGGGCATCAGCACCGTGCTGGTGTGGTCGATGATCCGGCGATTGACCTCCTCAGGCACTCGATCGTCATGGCAGCGGTTGCCGGCTTCCATGTGGAATACCTGAATGCCCAGCCGCTTCGCAACGATCGAAACGAGACCACTGTTCGTGTCGCCCAGCACGAGCAGACGTTCCGGGCGATGCTCGGCGAACAGCGACTCGATTCGAGTCAGGATCTGACCGATCTGTTCCCCGAACCCGCCCGCCTGCACGCCCAGATGGGCGTCCGGCAAACGCACTCCCAGTTCCTTGAAGAACACGTCGGACAGGCTCGGGTCGTAGTTCTGGCCGGTGTGAACCAGCGTATGTTCGGCATACTTGTCGAGCATCGGGATCACCCGGGACAGCCGGATTATCTCAGGGCGGGTCCCCAACACCGTCATCACCTTCATCGCAGCAGCTCCCCCTCTGCCGGTTCAAGCTGTTCGAGCAATAGGCGGTGGTCTGCGAGCAGCTGGCGCGTCCCCTCAGTCGTCAGCAGATGATCGGCCGAGCTGAACTCTCTCTCGAGGGCCGGCATCTCCGCGTCGGGTTCCATGACCTCCGGCAGCATCGGTTGGATGGCAAACCAGTCTCCCCGCCGCACAGTGCGGTGCGCTTCCTCTTCGCTGACCATCACCTCGTGCACCTTCTCACCCGGACGCACACCGATGACCGACATTTCGATGGCACGATCGCCGATGAGCGCTGCTGCCATGTCCGTCACCAGAGCCGATGGAGCCGCCGGAACGTAGGTCTCTCCGGGCCTGCCCGACCTGACCGCGGCGAACACCGTGTCCACTGCTTGATTGAGGCTGAGCAAGAACCGCGTCATCTCAGGGGCAGTGATAGTGACGGGTCCGCCATGTCTGATCTGATCGATGAAGAGCGGGATCACCGAACCGCGCGATGCGAGCACATTGCCGTACCGGACACAGATGAAACGAGTGTCCGGGCATCGCATGTTGGCCTGGATGAATACGCGTTCCTGGAGCGCCTTGGTCATGCCCATGACGTTTACCGGCTTGCATGCCTTGTCGGTCGAGATACCGACCACCGTCTCTACCGGAAGTCGGTGCTGCTGAATCGCCTTGACGATGTTCTCGGCACCACCGACATTGGTGCGGGCCGCTTCGAACGGGAAGTACTCACACGTTGGGACCTGCTTCATGGCAGCGGCGTTGAAAACCACGTCCGACTCATGCAGCACCGAACTGACGCTGTCGAAATCGCGGACATCTCCGATCCAGAACCTCAGTTTCTGCTGGAAGTTATGGAAGATGATCTCGTCGGTGGCCGCAGTGCGATGGAGATAGTCCAGCCGCATCTGATGCTGTTTGGCTTCGTCGCGCGAGAACACAATGATGGTTGCTGGATCGCCCATCTCGCCGCTCAAGAGGCGTTGCACCAATAGCTTGCCGAGCGAACCCGTGCCGCCGGTGATCAGCAAACGTTTCCCGTCCAGTGGTTTATCGCTCATCGCCGCCAACTCTCATAGGGGGTGGGATCATTTGCAAGCTCCTTCACCATCTCCTCCCACGAGGGCGGCGAGTACCCGGTAGCCGCGGCGAAGCGGTCGGCGACCAGAGTGCGATCGATGACCACATCGTCGTCGGGCTCGATCTCGATCGAGAGCCCGAACGCGTCACGAATCTGGATCAGCAGGTCGTGTTTGGATATCCACGGCCCGGCAACGTGATACATCCCGTTCAGGTCGGGGTGATGCGCTATCAGGTCGCCGACGAGATGAGCCATCCGGTTCGTGGTGAGGCCTGCAAAAAGAGCCCTTCGATAGCCCTTCACCGCCCGTCCGGTCTGCCCCAGGAACCACTCGAGCAGCGAGGCGTGGTGCGAGAGTTCCCGGCCGATGATGGACGTCCGCAACGTGAGCGCTGCCGCCCCAACTACCTCCCCGAGATACTTGGAACGGCCGTAGAGATCCCGTGCGTCGCTGGGGTCGGCCTCGCGGTAGGCGCCTCTGGCCCCGCTGAACACACAGTCGGTGCTGAAATGGATCAGGCGGGCGTCGATCGTTTCACAGGTCGCCGCCAATTGGTGGGGAAGAAGAGAATTGACGGTAATCGACTGAATTGCGTCCTGGGCCTCGGCGCGTTGCTTGATGACGCCGACGCAGTTGACGACGACATCCGGCTCGAGTTCACCAAACAGCGCGGTGAGCCGGTCGGAATCGGTGACGTCGACCCCGGTGATGACCGTGTCGTGCTGGAGCAGCTCGACCCGATGCAGCAGGTCAGAACCCGGTTCGCCGCGAACGGTGCAATAGGTGTCCGGAAATCGCGATCCAAGCTGCTGGTACATCTTGTGCCCGAGCATCCCGGCCCCGCCCAGAATCAGAACGCGGGTCATAGCCGTTCGATCTCTTGGCGAGCCCATTCGACATACTCAACGAGACCATCTTCGATCGTCACCGACGGCTCGTAGCCGAGGGCGGATCGAGCGGCCGAGATGTCCGCCAGGCTGTCACGAACGTCGCCGGACCGCGACGGTCCGTATCGAACACCCCCATGTTCAGGAATCAGGTCCATCAGCACGCGAGCCAGGTCGTTGATCGTGATGCGTGTTCCCGAACCGATGTTGAAGGCGCCGCTCACGCCATCGGAAGCGGCCGCCGTGAGGTTCACCTGGACAACGTCGGCGACGTTGACGAAGTCGCGGGTTTGCTCACCGTCTCCGAAGATCGTGATCTGCTCTCCCTGCAGCATCTGGAAGACAAAGATCGGAATCACGTTGCCGTACGCGTCGAAGCGTTGATTCGGGCCGTAGACGTTGAAGTAGCGCAGGGCCACCGCATCGAGATCGTACAGTTTGGCGTAGGCGAGACAGTGCTTCTCTCCGCCGAGTTTGCTGACTCCGTACGGTGAATCGGGTTCAACAGGGTGTTCTTCACCGATGGGCAGGTGCTTCAACTCCCCGAAGATGCCGGCCGAAGAGCTGTACACAATCTTGCGAACGTCACCACGGCGGCAGGCTTCCAGGACGTTGAGAGTTCCGATCACGTTGACCTGCGAGTCCAGAATCGGATTGTCGATTGATCGCTTGTTGCCAACAGATGCCGCCAGGTGGAATACCGCATCGGCGCCTGCGATTCGCGCTCGAACGGAAGCCGGGTCGAGGATCGAGGCCTTATCGAACTCGACGTGGCTGAACGGTTCGAGGTTGGTCTCGTACCCGCTGCTCAGATCGTCAATCACGGTGACCGGTGCATCCTGATCGATCAACGCGGCCACGATATTGGACCCGATGAACCCAGCTCCGCCGGTGACCGTGTGTTTGACCATGGAACTCCTCAAACCCTCGTGCGGCGGCGCGCAGGTACGCAGTCACTCTAGAGGAGGGACGCGGCCGCTCCAGAGGAGACACTCGCCCGGGGCGGAACTCGGCAGCGCCGCTCGATGTCCCCACGGAGGGTCGTGACTATCGTGCGTTCGCGTTTCACGATGGGCGAGAACTGAGACATGACTGCCGAGGCCTTCGAGGTCACAATCTGGCGGCCGGAGGATCTGGGCGTCGTGTCCGAGATTCTCACGACGGCTTCCGAAACTCACGGTATTCCATACGATGGTCCGGATTGGTTTGTGTGGAAGTTCGGCGACAGCCCCTGGGGGCCGGCCGTTGTCGCGTATGCGCGCTCCAACACCGGCCGGCTGGCAGGCATGGTTGCATTCGGCAGGTACCGGCTGAATCTCGGTGGCTCCGTCTTCGACGCGGGCATCTCGTACGAGACGTTCGTTCATCCGGACTTCCAGCGGCAAGGTCTCTTTCAACGTCTACTGGCAGTAGCCGAACAAGAGGCCAGGGCGCGCGGCGCCGCAATCCTGATCAACTTCCCGAACGCGGCCAGCAAGCCGGGGTTTCTACGCAGCGCCTGGCAGGAGATCGGCGGCGTGCAGACGTGGCTGCAGCCTCGCCGACCCTTTCGCGTCGTGAGTCGCCTACGCGGCCTGCTGCGTCGGGAGCCGCTGGTGCCTTCGGCCGTTGCAGCGAATCTCGTATCCCTTGCCGCCGATCTGAGCGACCTGGGCCCTCCTCTGGCAGGCAACCGTGTCGAACCCCCAAACCGGCGGGTCCACGACGTTCAATACCTCAGGTGGCGGTTCACCGGCTACCCGCAATTCGACTACCGCGTCGTCGAGGAAGGCGACACGAGTGCGCTGGTTCGGCTCGGACACAGAGCCGGTCTCCGGGAAACCCAGATCCTGGACGTGTTCTCAACCGACGCCCCCGCCGGGAGTCTCCGGCCGCTCATACGGTCCGTTTCAACAGCGACGGACGCAGACATGGTGTCGATCCTGACAACGCCCGGCAATCCGATCACAAGTCTTCTGCCGAGGATGGGCTTCCTGTCGGTTCCGAACCGCGCCAACTTCTTCGCCAAGTGTCTCGACCCCGAACTCGCCGCGGGACCGCCGTCGCGGTGGGCAATCAGCGGCGTGGACATTCACACCTGGTAGGCCAATCAGCCCGTCACCTGTGAGAACTGGTTGCGGGCCGGCGCTCCACCCCGCTCAGGTAGCGCAGCCGGCGAGAAATGTGAACGTCGCGGTCGCGCAGCCATCCCAGGAGAATTGCTCCGCGCGCGCATGGGCCTTGGCGGCGAGGTTCGCTCTCAGTTCGGGATTCGAGATGAGAGTCCCGAGAGCCGAAGCGATGTCGCCGGGATCCTCAGAGTCGAAGAAGAGTCCACTATCACCCAGCACCTCAGGCATCGGGGGCCGTTCCGAAGCGGCTATCGGTAACCCGGCCGCCATCGCCTCCATGAGGGTGATGGGGAGGTTTTCACAAGTCGAGGCGAACACGAAGGCGTCGGCCCCGTGATAGGTGGCATGCAGGTCCGAAAACGGGACCGGGCCCACAATCCGCAGCCAACCGGCTTCGGGATCGAGTTCTCCCAAGGTTGACCTGAGGCGTTCGGCCGCCGGCTGATAGGCAAGTGGACCAACAAAATCCACGACTACCGGCAGCCCATCGTTGCGAAGAAGCGCGGCCGCCTCTGCGACATGCCACTGATGTTTGTAGGCGTTGATCGGGGACACATACAAGATCTTGAAGGGATCGTCGTCGGTGAAACGTGTCGGTTCAGCCTGGGGACGTGGGGCAAGCCGAAACCGTTCCTCAATCCCGTGGGGGATCAACGCCGTTCTCGTGCCACGAACCTCGTTGGTCACGAGCGAGCGCGCATACTCGCTGAGGAGGATCACGCCCGCGGTATTGCGCAAGGAACGCGCCTGCATCCGGTGGAGAAGCCGGAGACGCATCCGCTCGGCGCTCCAGAACGGATACCGCGCCGCCTCTCCAGGTTCGAAAGGCAGCGCGTTCTGGAACATGGCGACCGACGGCACCGTGCTTCTGAACGGTGTCGTTCCTCCTGGCGACCACAGCAGATCACAACCACTCTCTTCGAGCAGACGGGGCAGCCGGAGCTGCTGCCAGCTGACTCGCTGCGGAAGCCTGCCATCCAGCTGATCCGGCGATTCGACCATGAGCCAGTCTCGTTTCGGAAGCTGCGCCGCCGTCTCCGACCCACTCCAAACCGTGACACGATCGATCCCACTTGCCGGCGGATCCGCATGCTGCAGCACGCTGAGCAGATGCGTCCGGCCACCGCCGGCGCGCAGGTTGGATGCGTCGATGCCAACAATCATTCGTGTATCACTTCATCCATCGCGAACACGCATCATCAAGTCCGCGCCGGCTTGGATCACCATGCACGACTTCGATCGAAAGCTCGTTGGTATAAACGTCGATACTCCCTCTTGCCCGTCATTTTGGCGGCGAACTCCTCGATGGTGTCTTCTGCCGCGATCTCGCACCGGGGAAGCTCCAGCGCGTCGGACGAACCATTGAGCGTGCCCCATATTGTCGTTGCTACAGCCTCGAATCCGGCCTCGAACAGCACTTCTCTCGTGGTCCGGGAAAACGCCCCCCGCTGCCCATTGGGATAGGCGAAGCTCGTCACGTCGCCGCCTGTCGCCTCCGCCAGGGTTTCGCGGCTCTTGGCAACATCTTCGAGAAAGGCTCGAGGGGACTCACGAGCTTGCTTGGAGGCAAGGAGGTGGTCCTGGCCATGACTTCCTACCTCGATGCCGGCCCCGACGAGCTCTGCCAGGTCGCGTTTGGTCAGCATCGGCCTGTCCGCGTAGAGCTTGTGCCCGCGGCTCGAGGGAATCGGCCGATCCTCGCCGACCATGCCTGCCACAACAAACACTGTGGCGGCGAATCCGAGAGCCTCGAGTATCGGTACCCCAAACTCCAGGTTGTCGGCGTACCCATCGTCGAAAGTAACGGCTACGAATGGCTCGGAGTTCGGATCGTCGAGAAGCTCGGGAACCTCTGACATCCGCACCGTCCGGTATCCATGCTCCTGCAACCACTCCATCTGACGCGCGAAGTCTGCCGGCCGATGACTGCCCTCGAGCGATGGGTGCACGCTGTGGTAGTAGATGATTCGCGAGAGTGCACTTGCCGGGCGCATCGACCACGCTTTGTCGAGCATGGTCCGCACCGTCCTCTTGGAAATCTCTCTGGCCCGCTCGCCAAGCGGTCGAGAGTCGGTGTACGTCACGACAGCATCAACAGCTTCCTCACCCTCCTACCGGCGGATTGGCCGAGTAGGTCGCTGGACGATCGGATCACGTTCGGAAGGGCCAACCGAGCCACAACTGCGAACGCGGCGGCGAAGCTCAGGCTCTCCAGAGCAAGGTTGGCGACATCACTCCCGCCGGAATCCTGAAAACTGCCTGCTGCATATGCTGCCGCTCCTGCGATCACTGCGACCAGCCAAGCGCCGATCACGGTCTTGAGAATCCGCCATGGCGATATCCCGTAGCTGCGCAGCACGAGCATCGAGAAGGCAACCACACTCACCGCCAGATAGCCTCCGACGACCAGCGCGATAGATTTGGCGTTTGGATCGATGGAGGCTCCAGTGCCCGCCGCGGCCACCAAGCCGCATCCCCCTACCACCAGAGCCAGGCTCAGAAACTGAAACCTCCCGCGTGACAGCAACGCAGTCTTGGGGACTATGTAGATGAGCCGAAAAGGCATCAGCAGTGCCAGGATCTGAATCGGCACAACTGCCTCCTCCCATCGATTCGACCAGACAAGATGTTCGATTCTGGGCATCAGCACCGCGATCAGAACACAGGCTGCCGAGGTGACAACGGTCAACAATCCAAGTGCCCGATCGAGCAGGTCCCGCTCGCGCTGCGGCGACCCGGCGGCGCCCACCAGGACCGGCAGAAGTACGTCTCCCAGACTGGCCGCGACGGCCCCGACTTGCGCGGGGATTTGGTAGGCGAAGTAGTACACCCCGAGGACTGATGTCGACACAATGGCTCCAACGATCAGATAGTCGCCCTGGGTGAACAAGGCGGCGGCCGCTGCGGCAAGTATGAGCCACTTTGTCTCCGCCAGAATGGGCATCCAGGTGTCACGATTGGGCCGCGACGACCATGGTTTTTCAGCGGTGACGAGCCAACCCGCGATCGACATCGCTATCGACATGACGGGGAGTGGCAAAACGAAGCTGAGTGCTCCGAAGCCCAGCCACGCACAGACGACCATTCCGCCGTGTTGGGTCAGAGCTCCGAGCATCAAGATCGCGGCCCAAGAGCGAAACCGCAGGTCTATCTGGAGTTTGGCCGAAATGATGGTCCACGGCGTCCCCAAGGGAACGCTCAGCGCAATGATTCCCAGCATCACGATGAGTTCCGATTCCCCGTATGCCCCTGCAACCAGGGGACTCACGGCAAAGAGGAGCGCCGCGATGCTGATGTTGACGGCCAGCGCGAGCCAAAACGCGTCTACTGAGATCTTGCCGTACGCAGAGCCACGCTGTACCAGAAAGTCGCGGACGCCGGCATCCTGGAACGATCGAGCAATAAGAGCAACCGCCCCCGCCGCTGCAAACAAGCCGAAGTCTTGGGGCAGGAGGATCCAGCCGAGGACGACCTGCGAGACGATGCTCCCGGCTCGACTCCAGGCAGTATTGAGCAACATCCACGCGCCACCCCTTGCAGCCCACGAACCAGGCCGGGTAGCGCGGCCGTCGGCAGCGCCCGGCGGTGAGGGGGTTTCCACATTCACTCCCCTGCTCGCGACACTTCAGATCCGGCTGCGATGAGTCTCAGCTCCCGTGACATCGCGCTGAAGCTGTTGCGGATAGCGGGCACGCGCCCGGACGACGGAGCGCGGTGGCACCAGCCACAGCTTCAGGACCGCCATGGATATCAGAAGGTGTCCGAATGCCCAGGCGTTCGTCGGGTAGAACAACATCCCCGTGGACAAGGCGAGAGCGTATGTGCCGATCAGGATCGAGAAGAGCAGCTGGATCAGCAGGGGTGGCACGGCGAAGAGCCGATGCCGAATCATCAAGTTGTATGACGCTCGGACCGTCGCGGCGACCACCAGGAACATGGGTACGGCCAACGAGATCCCGCCCAGGTATAGCCAATAGATGAAGGAGTTGTGGGGCGACCAACCGAGATCCTGCTGACTCGCCGCGCTCAGGCCATCTGTGAGCAGCAACCCTGTGATAGGCCGCTCTGCGATCTCGGACAGGTAGATCTCTGTGATGGCATACCGGCCGGTATCAAGTGAATACAGCCGATCGAATGAGGCCAAAGGGACAATGGCAACGAGGCCAACCAGCACCGCGGCAGCGATCAACAGCCGGGCTGCCACCGAGCGGCGCCTCAGGGTCCAAAAGAGCAGCGGCACCATCGAAAGTGCCGTTGCCACGAGGGCTCCCCGACTCCCGGCCAGTACAGCAAGGCCAACAGCGATCACTCCGAGAGCTTCGAGGGCATGCCGCTTCCGGGCCGTGTTCGATCGTATGGCCAGGTAGAAGGTCAGCGGTATGGCAATCGGGAACACAACGCTGAAATGGTTGGCATTGACCCCAAATGGCGTGAGGCGCCCATAACCTCGCATCACGGCCTCCGGGTCGAGAAGCAGGGCCACCAGAGCCGCCAGAACGACAACCGCGGAGCCGGCAACGAGCCCCCGAATGACCAGGGTCAGGGATTCGGCATCGACGATCGTGCGTACCACCAGAATCGCGGCCACGGACATCACGAACCATTGCGTCTGGACCACCATCGCGATCGCCGCATCCGCAACGGTGAACGTATAGACGACCGAAGCCAACGCCACGAACGGATACACATACGCAACACGCGGCAGCCTCGAGCGGCCACCCGGATGCCGCGCTGCAGCCAAACCAACCATCAAACACGGGAGCACCGATGTCGCTTTGGCAACGGTGGCCGCCGTTCCCAGGTCGGGGAGAAACCCGGCGGTGAGCCAGGGTATGGATAGCGCGATTGCCGCGGGAAGCCTCCGGCGCGGTGCGAGGAGAAGGAGAATGGCTCCCACCGCGGCGACGCCGAGCAAGACGGAAGGTTGCAGCACCTCGAGGAATTGCTCAGATCTTGTCATGCGTCATGTCCCGCGGATATCAGTGCCTCGCCGGCGCTGAGGTTAGTTCAGCGGGGTGTGGTTGACGTACGGCCAGTCTGGGTAGCCACGGTCGGTCGCGGGACCGCATCGCAAAGGGATCGCTGAACTGCATGTCTGTTTCTCGGCGACGTAGCCGTGAAGTTGAAATCGGCACTGGTCGGGCGGGAATGGAACACACCTTGACCTGACACATCCGGCTCGGATTGATGATGCAAATTGCTCAATGTCGCTTTCTAGACACAATTGTCTAGCCGTGGTGGATACCTTTGCTACAGGGCGCGGACGTGGGCGGAAGTGGGGAGGGGACATGAGGGACCGAATTGCAGCTGCCCGGATGGGGTATCGACGCGAACTATCGATCGTGGTTCTGTTGGTCGCGGCGGCACTTGCGATATCGGTTCTGGGGGCTGCTGTTGCACAAGCTGTGCCAGCGAGTCCGGAGCCGGTGGTATTGACTCAGCCGGACGGCACGACGTTCTCTGCTCGACAATACGGTGATGAGTGGTCGAGTGGCTACGAGGTAGACAGTTTCACGGTCATCGAATCGCCCGAGGGATGGTCCTACGCGGCCCTTGCCCCCGACGGTTCCTTGATTCCATCAGGCGTTAACCCGGCTGGCCCCCCACCAGAGGGTACTCCCCCCAACCTGCGTCCGGGCTCTTCAGGGTCGTCCGGCCCCACTCAGTCGCCGGTGGCTGAGAATGCTGCTTCAAGCGCACCGAATCTCGGTGACCAACCGACCCTGCTCGTGCTCGCTTCATTCACGGATCAGGGCCCGGTGTCCACGACGGCCGGCGACTGGCACACCTCTTTCTTCGGAGCTACGGGCAGCGTCAAGGCCTACTACGACGAGGTGTCGTACGGCCAGCTGAGCCTGGTTCCGGCGACTGAGACTCATGGCACCTCGGGAGACGGCGTCGTCGGGTGGCTCAATCTCGGATATGCGCACCCGGATACTCGTAGAGACACAGACGTCAGGAATAGGGACCTGACAAAGGACGCCATCCTGGCGGCGAACCCATATGTTGACTTCTCGGCATTTGACACCGATGGCGACGGCGGCATTCAACCCGATGAGCTGCATGTCGTCGTGATAGTCGCCGGCTACGAGACTTCATATGGAGGCGAGGCGGGATCTTGTACGCCAGGCGTGTGGGGCCACAGGTGGTCTCTGTCTTCCTACCCGATTGTCGACGGTGTCTCAGTAGCCCGCGGTTTGGTGGGAGGTGGGTACACGCAGTTCGGCGAAGTCCACTGCGCGACGGCGCAGCCGGGGGACGCTCATCAGGCAACGATCGGCATCATGGCCCACGAAATCGGGCACGATTTGGATTGGCCCGACCTGTATGACACGGACTCCTCTTCATATGGAATCGGAAGATGGAGTGTCATGGCCGGCGGTAGTTGGGGGGCGACGGCCGGCCAGTCAATCGGCACAACGCCAAGCCACCCTGACGCCTTCAGCAAGATTTACCAAGGCTGGGTTTCTCCAACTGTCGTGACGTCCTACGTGTCGGATCACGCGCTCGGGCGGGCATCCGACAACGCCTCCGCCCTACAACTTCGGTCGAACCCCGGCGGTGTGGACTGGGACTTCCGTGACTCGTCCGGCACGGGCGAGTACTTCCTGCTCGAGAATCGACAGCAGTCCGGTTTCGACGCCGGCCTGCCGGGCTGTGGAGTCCTCGTATGGCACGTGGACGAAACCGCCCCTTTCGACGGTAGCGCCAATGCGGACGACAGCCATCGCCTGGTGGACCTGGAAGAAGCCGATGGCCTACGCCACCTCGACCTGAGGACGAATCGAGGGGACGCGGGGGATCCGTACCGCGGTGATCTGCCGCCGGGGTCTGGGCAGCCCGAAACGGCCTGGGTCTTCGGTCGGGACACCAACCCCAACAGTGGCCTGTACACAGGGTCCCAGAGCGATGTCGCTCTGACCGGTGTCTCGAACGGGTGCGCTAGCTCTATGACCGTGAAGGCGGCGGCTGCCCGGCCGGCGAGCGACGATTTTGCCGACGCAACGCACCTCGTCGCTGCGTCGGGGTCATCTCCAGCATGGAACCTGAGTGCAACGAAGCAGGTTGGCGAACCCGATCATGCAAGCTCGGCCGGTGGAGCATCAATCTGGTTCAAGTGGACAGCACCGACTGCCGGAACGCTGTCCGTCGATACGGCCGGCAGTTCCTTCGATACGACTCTTGGGGTCTACACGGGGAGTTCCGTCGACGCGCTGGCGCAGGTTGCGGCCAACGACGACGATCCAGGTGGCGGTAGGACGAGCCGTATTGATCCATTCCCGGTGGCGGCAGGAACCACCTACCACATCGCCGTCGACGGATACCGCTACCGAGCGACGAAGGACATCGACGGCAGCGACATATGGATCCCGCAAATGG
>CAMYIJ010000024.1 GCA_947258375.1 uncultured Acidimicrobiaceae bacterium | reverse complement strand
AAGTGACGACCCCGTCGACGTCGGTCTGGAGCCAGTCCCACGCTTCGAGCATCGCCACGATCGCCGGCAGCCGGGCGTCGGCTCCGGTATCTACATGGGCGAGCAAGTCATCGAGAAGCGTGGACACGAACACCGTGCTCGCGCTCCCCGACGGGGTGTCGGTGGTCCAGCCCGCCGCCCGGTTGATCGCCTCGAGGGTCTCCATGTTTGCCGTGCCCGGTTCGATCTGCTCCAGCATATTGATCAGGGTGTTGACCCGATGGACGGGACCGTACGTCCCGAACCCGGCTTCGGTGTTCTCCCAGCCGACCTGGGGCTTGTTGTTCCACGATGTCATCCAACCGCGTTCGGGGTTGATCGCGTGGGGCATCTCATCCCACGGGATGACGCCCTGCCACTCCGCTCCGCCTGTGCCGTCGTGCGGCAGCAGCGGATCATCTCCATCGGCCCGGATCGGGACGAAGCCGATGTGCCAGTAGGCGATGTTGCCCCGGGCGTCGGCGTAGAGCACGTTGAAGTTGTAGGAGATCTTCGACAGGGACTCGGCGAAGTCCTCGATCGACTTGGCCCGAGCCAGGTTGGTCCACTCCTCCAGGCTGTTGAGCTCTTCTCCGCGAGTGATCGTCTTGAACGTGAAGGCGGCACCCGGGGCGGTTCCCAGCACCGGCCCGTGAATCGACTCGCAGACCTGGGTGTCGACCGAAGGTGCCCCGACCACGCCGATTGTCTCTGTGCGGCAATCGAAGTCGAGCCACTCCCCGTTGAACAGGTATTGGCCTGCCTCGTTGAGAACCTCTACGTATATGTCGGTGTTGTCGGAGAATCCTGAGGTGAGCGTCCAGGCGTATTCGCTGCCGACCCCAATCGGGGTGCCGGGCCAGCCGGCGATCTCCATCCCGGTAACGTCGAAGCCGGCGCCATGGATCCCGATCTCATGGTTGATCTGAGGAGCCCCGTAGCCCATCTGCGGCCCTCCCAGGAGAAGGGCGTGGCCGTCGGTGGTCAGTTTGGGAGCCAACACGATGGCGTTGGAAGCCGGTCCCGGCTCGATCCCCGCCCGGTTGAGATTGCCCTCGAAAGCTCGCCGGTTGGCGGCAACCTCGGCGGCCGCCTTGGCGACACCGCGCGGCAGGTCGGCGTGCGCTCCGGCGCCGTGCCGGATCGGGCCCATGGCCCCGTCGCCCGGTGCGGTGGTCGGTGCATCCGGGTCGTCCAGCCAGTGCATGTCGGCGAACATGGCGGCGCCGTCCGCCGGCCCATGAAGTGCGACGAGCTGGCCAAGCTCGGCCGCGTTGTCGAGCTCACTGCTGCCGAACCAGCCGAACTGGCTGCCGAGCAGCATGAACGTGGCGACGGAGTCGTCGACCGTCCAGGGGCGGGGCGTCAGGCCGAAGGCACCGTACTCCACGGGAAGCTGTCCGGTAGCGGTCGCTTCGTCGATCCAGGCGTTCATCCCGTCGGCGAACGCTTGCAAGGCCCCTTGGAACTCGGGAGACGCATCGGCGAGCAGTGCTGCCCGCCGCTCGGGCGGACCAAACAACGTGCGACTCTGGATGTCGCCTCCCACCGACGACGGTCCGAAGAACTCGGCCAGACTCCCGGTCCCGAGCCGGCGGTGGACGTCGGCCTGCCACAGGCGATCCTGACCTTGGGCGTAGCCGATGCCGTAGTAGACCGACTCGAGCGTCGACCCGTACACATGCGGTACGCCGTAGTCGTCGCGAATGATCGTCACCGAGCCGCTGTGCGCCGGTCCGTCGGCTGCAGGTTTCGCCGCGGCCGCGGTGGTCCCGGTGGCTATCAGCAGGACAGTCAAGAACACGTAGAGAGACGTGCGCTTCATAGTTCCCTCTCCTCCTCTTTGTACCCAACACTGAACCTACACCGCGGGTCCCAGCCCCCGCCCCCGTTTTGGCGTCAGACAGCGGAGTATGTTCCGGTTTCCGACGCCAAAACCTCAGAACTAGTCGCGCCGCAACACCAGTGCCACTGCCTCGGTGCGGCTGTGGACACCGAGTTTGCTGAGGATGTGCTGGATGTGGTTGCGCACGGTTGCGGGTGACAGGAAGAGGCGCTCGGCGATGGCAGCGCCGTCGAGGCCCTCGGACAGGAGACCCAGCACGTCCCGCTCGCGGGGCGTCAACGCATCGAGGCGCTTGTCGCCATTGTCGGCGGCCGGATCTCGTCCCCCGAGCCGCTCGACAACGACGCGTTCCAGCTCAGGCGGCAGCGAAACCTCACGAATCAGGTGCACCAGGCGGCACTGGTCGCGCAGGTCGACGGGCGGCACGATGGTTGATGCGCTGAGCCAGAGGGTCTTGCCGGCCGCGGAGCGGCCCAACACCTGCTGCGTCTCGATCACTTGCTCCGGCGCACCGGGCTCGACCGCGGGGCAGAAACCGTCGCACATTCCGTCGCCGCACCTGTCGCGCCAGCTGAGAATCTCGCCGCAGGTCTTCCCGAGAGCTTCGTTCGGCTCATACCCCAGGAGCTTGGTAGCTGCGTTGTTCCAGCCGATGATGCCGAACTCGCCGTCGACGGCGACCATCGCATCGGATGTCCGGCCGAGCACATCGAGCAAATCGGCGAGTTCGCCACCGATACCCGGTTTGATCGCAGTCACAGCGTCCATATATATAGACGACTGTAAACGGGTTGGGCCCGCTACGCCCCGCGTTGAGCCCTCAGGACGGCCAGAATCCCGCCGGCGTCGAGGATCTCGAGCATCTCCGGCGGCAGCGATTCGCCCTGCAATTCGGCGCCACTTGCGACGTTCCGCACCGTCCCGGTCGCCAGTTCCACCTCAATGTTGTCACCGTCGGCAAAGGCCGCGTGAACCCCGGTGCAGACGAGCACCGGCAAGCCAACAGCCACGGCGTTGCGCATGAACAGCCGGCCCAGCGACTCCGTGACGACACACGCCACCCCGAGTGCTTTCAGGTTCTCGGGGGCCGTCTCGCGGCTGGAACCACACCCGAAGTTGCGGCCGGCGATGACGACGTCACCCGGCTTCACCTCGGGGGCGAACGCCGGATTGACCGATTCGAGTACGTGGAGCTTGCGCACATCAACCGGGTCGAGGGCGTATTGCCCCGGAGATAGCACATCTGTGCTGATGTCGTGATCGAACTTCCACACCCGGCCGGACATCACGTCGTTACCCAATTGCAGCCACCTCCATCGTCCGCGGGTCGGCGACCCGCCCGACAATGGCGGAAGCCGCCACCGTGGCGGGCGAAGCGAGGTAGATCTCGGCCTGCGCCGCTCCCATTCGTCCGGTGAAGTTGCGGTTGTGGGTGCCGATGCAACGCTCCCCCGGACCGAGCAAACCACCGTGCCCGCCGAAGCACGGCCCGCACCCTGGAGCGAGAACCGTGGCGCCGGCGTCGATCAGCGACGCCAGCACACCTGTGTCCATGGCTTCCTGCATGACTTGCCGGGAAGCAGGAGCCACCAGCAGGCGGACGCCGGGGGCGACCTTCTGACCGTGGAGAATCTCTGCCGCGGCGCGCAGGTCTTCGATGCGGCCGTTGGTGCACGATCCGATGAATGCCTGGTCGATCGTGATGCCTTCCACTTCTTCGATCGGGCCCACCCGGTCGACCTCGTTGGGCATCGCCACCTGGGGAGCCAGATCCGACAGCGGCACGTCGTAGACGGCCTCGTACTGTGCATCGACGTCGGGTTCGTAGGGTTCACAGCCTTCGCCACCGTGGTCACGGAGGTAGGCGTCGGTGACCTCGTCGGCCGCGAAGATGCCGAACTTGGCGCCCATCTCGACGGCCATGTTCGACACCGTGAGGCGACTCGACATGTCGGTGGTGGCCACCGCCGGTCCGGCGAACTCCATCGCCTTGTACTGGGCGGCGTCGGCGCCGTAGCGCCCCGCCAAATACAGGATCACGTCTTTCCAGGACACGCCCGCATCCAAGGAGCCCGTCATCTCGAAGCGGATCGTCTCCGGCACCCGGAACCACAGCTTCCCCGTCGCCAGGGCGTAGACCATGTCGGACGTGCCGATGCCGGTGCCGCCGGCGCCGAGCGCGCCGTATGTAGTTGAGTGCGAATCGGTGCCGACGATCAAGGAACCGGGCCGCACGTGACCCCGTTCCGGCAGCAGCTGGTGGCAAATGCCTTCACCGGCGTCATAGAACGTGCCGATCCCGAGCCGGACCACGTGCTCCCGAATCTTCTGATGAGCCGCGGCGGCTTCCGCGGTCGGGGCCGGTACAAGATGGTCGACGACAACGATCGTCCGGTCCGGATCGAAGAGCTCCTCGAACCCCACCTCCTGGAGCAGCCCGAACACGCGGGCCGCAAAGATGTCGTGCAGCAGCGCCACCCCGATGTCAGCTACGACAAACTCCCCCGCCGTCACTGTGTCGCGCCCGGCCGCCTGAGCCAGGATGCGCTCGGCGAGGGTCATGCCCATGGTGTTGTTACCTCCTTCAACCGGCCCCCAGGCTACGGCCTCCGCAGACGTAGAGCGTCTGGCCGGTTACGTAGGAAGCCTCATCGGACGCCAGGAACAAGACGGCATTTCCGATGTCCTCGGGGGTCCCGATGCGCCTGGCCGGGATCGTCTTGACGAGCCGCTCCTGGACCTCTTCCTTCAATCCCCGGAACAACGGAGTGTCGACAAGCGCCGGGGCGATGGCATTGGCGGTGATCTTGAAGCGCGCCATTTCGAGCGCCAGCGTGCGGGTAAGGCTGATCACGGCGCCCTTCGACGCCGCGTAGTTCGCCTGACCGGGCCCGCCCAGCCACGCCCGCGACGAGATGTTGACGATGCGCCCGTACTCCTGCTCCATCATGTGCGGGGCTACTGCGCGGCACGTCAGGAACTGCGACTTGAGGTTCACCTGGAGAACGGTGTCCCAGTCCTCCTCGCTCATCTTGGCCAGGTAGCCGTCACGCGCCATCCCCACGTTGTTGACGAGGATGTCGACACGGCCGTGGGCCTCGATAGCGGCGCCGACCAACCCCTCAACACCTTCGACGTTGGAAACGTCGGCGGCATGGCCCAGCGCACCAATATCCCCGGCGACTTCGGCGACCTTCTCGGGCACCAGGTCGTTGACCACAACTTTGGCGCCGGCGGCGGCGAGCACGCGAGCGATACCCTCGCCGATGCCCTGGCCCGAACCGGTGACAATGGCAACTCGGTCCTTCACGTTCACGTTCGTTTCCTCCTCAGGTCTGTTCAACTCCGGCATGCAACTTCGGACGGCATCCGCCGCGAAGCTATCTGCCCTTGAATTCCGGCGACCGCTTCTCGATGAAGGCCTGGATGCCCTCGTTGCGGTCCTCGCTGGCGCGCAACACTGCATGGCTCGTCGATTCCAGCTCGAGGCCGGTTTCGAGGTCGGTCTCGCTGGCCCGGTTGATGAGCTCCTTGACCCGGTCGTGCGAGAGCGGCGCCCGGCCGGCAATCCGCTGCGCCAGTTCCATCGTCTCCTTCACCAGGTTCTCGTCCGGCACGACTCGGTTGACGAGTCCCATCCGGTGAGCATCGGCCGCGCTGACGTGGTCGGCCGTGAACATCAACTCCTTGGTGAAGCCGGGCCCGATCAGACGGGTGGCCCGCTGCGTGCCACCGGCACCGGGCAGACTGCCCACCTTGGCTTCGGGGAAACCGAGCCGGGCGCCTTCGGCGGCGACCCGCAGGTCGCACGCCAGCGCCAGCTCCAGGCCCCCGCCGAGCGCATAGCCGCGGATGCCGACGATCACCGGCACGTGGAGGTTCTCGAGTCGACCGAACACGCTGCGCACCAGAAGACCGAGCGGATCGTGAATCAGTCCGGGCTCGAATTCGCTGCCGCGGCTCTTCAGGTCGGCCCCCACGCAGAACGCTTTCTCGCCCGCTCCGGTCAATACAAGGGCGCGAGTATCGGGGTCGGCCTCGATGTCATCGAGGATGCCGCCCATCGTCTCGAGCATCCCCACCGTCAGCGCGTTCATTGCCTGCGGCCGGTTCAGGGTCAGTACCCCGACGGCACCTTCCCGCTCGTACAGGACCTCGGCATCCACCTGCTCGTTCGTCACGCCGTCTCCTCTCGTCTGCGTCACTCTTGTTCTACACCGCTGACCACACTGCCGCTCACGACACGGCTGCGCAGCAATTGTTCGATCTCGTCGTCGGCAAACCCGCACTCACTCAGAACCGCCTCCGAATGCTCCCCGGGCAGCGGCGGCGACGGCCCGGTGACATCACCCGGCGTGTCGGAGAACCGCCCGGGAAACACCGGTGAACGCACCTCGCCGGTTGCCGGATGGTGGACTGTGGTCAGCGAGCCGCTCTTGACGACATGCTCTTCAGCAACCAGTTCGGGATAACTCAGAAGCGGGCCGCACAAGATGTCGGCGTCATCGAGCACCTCAAGCCACTCGGCCGTGGTCCGAGTTTCGAAGATTGGTTCCAGGACCTCACGAAGCTCCGGGCGAGCCCGCACCCGCTTCTCGTTGGCGTCGAAGCGGGGGTCGGTCGCCAGCTCGGGATGACCGATAGCGCCACAGAGCGCCGGCCAGCGCTTGGCGGTGTACGCGGCCACCATCACGTGGCCATCGCTGGTGGGGAATGCCTCGTTGGGGGCTGCGTAGGGGGCGGCACTGCCGAGGCGCTGTGGGGCTTGGCCACTGGCCAGGAACATCGAGAGCGGCACAACCTGATAGGACAGCAGCGAATCGAGAAGCGACACATCCACCCGTTGTCCGCGCCCGGTGCGCTCGCGGGCAACGAGGGCGCCGAGGATCGCCTGCGAGGCGAACACGCCTCCTGCCATGTCGGCCGCCGGGACGCCCACCTTCACCGGCGGGCCATCTGCGGTGCCGGTGACGCTCATGATGCCGCCCATGGCCTGGGCGACCCCGTCGACACCGGGCCGGTCGCGCCACGGGCCGCTCTGCCCGAAAGCCGAGATCGCGGCGTAGATCAGCCGGGGATTGCGCGCCGCCATCGCTTCGTAACCCACCCCGAGGCGATCGGCGACTCCGGGGCGGAAGCTCTCGAGGGCGACGTCACTCTTCTCGGCCATTCGCAGCACAACCTCGGAGGCGCCGGGCTTCTTGAGATCGATGACGACACTGCGCTTGTTGCGGTTCATGCCGAGGAAGGCTGCGGCGGCTCCGGCAACAAACGGCGGGCCGAGATTGCGGCCCCACTCCCCTCCCGGAGGCTCGACCTTCAGAACGGTGGCGCCCATGTCGCCGAGGTGCATGGCGCAGGTGGGCCCGGCGGCTCCCTGCGACAGGTCGAGGATGGTTATGCCTTCAAGCGCTCCGCTCATGCACCAACTCCTCGGCCGGAGAGTCCTCGTATCTGGCGGCGCCGCGGACTGTGAATCGGGCGAACTCGGTCGCGATCTCATCGGCGCTGCGACTGCCATCCGGACGGTACCAACGCACTACGGAGTTGCACATCCCCAGAATCGCCTTCACCGCCAGGCCGGGGTCCTGATCCACGAACACGCCCTGGCCGACGCCTTCCTCATATATCTGGCGAAACAGCAGCTCGTATCGGTCGCGATTGCGAATGTGGGCTGCCATGTAGTCGGGCGCCAGGGAGCGCCCCTCCTCCATGAAGCAGGCAACGGCGTCGCGATCCCGCATCGCCTCAAAGGTGTGGATGTAGACCGCCTGGCGGAGCCGTTCAGAGGTCGGAAGGTCCGAATGCGCCACATCGTGCACCAACGGCGTGACCCGGTTCACGGTCAGCTCGATGATCTCCGAGAGCAGTGCCTGCTTGCTCGGGAAGTGGTGGTAGAGGCTCGACTTCGTTATGCCGACTTCGCTCGCCAACTCGGCCATGCTGGTGCCGTTGAAGCCCTTCTCGCGAAAAAGCGCGGCCGCCTCCTGGCGAATCCGCTCCCGAGTGGTTGGTTCAGTCGTCATGGGATGGCCCCGCTCACCAGCTCCCTTCCGGCACGGAGCGCCTCGAGGTTCATGGCGCGGTGCTTGGCGGGGACGCGGGCGGCCACAGCTTCGCCGAGTGCGTCAGCATCGACCAGTCCCGCGTAGGCTTGGAGAACGCCGAGGGCGACAACGCCGGTGACGAGCTGCCCGCCCGACACGGCCCGTGCCGTATCGACAACGGCGAAGTCGGACGTGTTGTCGTCATCAGCCTCGGGCGCACAGCGACTGTCGACGATTACCCGGCCACCGTCGACAATCTCCGGCCGGTATTTCTCGAATGCCTCACTGCTCAGCGCGATCAGCAGATCGATTTCGTCGGCCAGCGGAAAGCCGATCTCGTCGCCGGCGATGACGACATCGGACCGGCTGGCTCCGCCGCGCGATTGGGGCCCGTACACCTGGTTGTGAGTGGCGTTGCTGCCGGAAAGGATCGCGGCCTCGGCAAGGATGCGTCCCGCCGTCACAACGCCCTGGCCCCCGGCGCCGGCGATGCGGATTTCGCTGCGTGTCACTGTGGCTCCTGCTTGCGCACGCCGGTGAAGACCGGCCGGATGTCCCTTTCGAGCACACCGGTCGTCAGCCCGGTCGGTACCGGCGACGACGGCACGTGCTCGACAAACTTCTTCTCGGAGAGCGGCACTGCAACGCCGGCGTCACGGCGCGCCATCCACGTGAGCATCTCGGCGCCGCCTCCGACCTTGTTGTAGCGCCCGTAGTACTCGGGGCAGTCGCTGATGATCTCGATGAAGGAGAAGCCGGGGTGGCGCACCCCGTCCGCGATCACCTTGCTCATCTCGATCGGATTCGCCGCCAGCACTCGGGCCACAAACGAGGCGCCGGCCCCGATCATCAGCTTGCATGCATCGAAGTTGGGCTCGGTGTTCCCGGCCGGTGTGGTCGAGGCGACCGCTCCCGCCGGTGTCGTCGGTGCCGCCTGGCCGCCCGTCATGCCGTAGATCGAGTTGTTGAGCAGCATGACGGTCATGTCGATATTGCGTCGGGCCGCATGGATCAGGTGGTTACCGCCGATGGCGAGCCCGTCGCCGTCGCCGGTGATCACCATGACGTGGAGGTCGGGACGCGCCAGCTTGAGGCCGGTGGCGAATGCCGGAGCCCGGCCGTGGGTGCCGTGCAGGGTGCAGAAGTCGATGTAGCCGACGATCCGGCTGCTGCAGCCGATGCCGGCCACGACTGCCACCTTGTCCTGGTCGATCTGCAGCTGGTCGATCGCGTCGAGAAACCCGCGCATCACAATGCCGTGGGCACATCCGGGGCACAGCACGTGGGGCATGGCCCATTCCCGCAGGTAAGTCTTGACGTCGGCCATCAGTGCCCTCCTCCTCCGCCGGCGGAGACGACGCCCACCAACTCGCTTGGCGTGATCGGTTCGCCGTCGGCCCGCATGTGTCCGACGACTTCGGCCTGCCCGGCGGTGGCCCTTTCCACCTCGCCGATCATCTGGCCGAGGTTCATCTCGGCGACGATGACTTTGTCGACCTGCGCGGCGGCCGCCGCCACTTGTTGGCTGGGGAACGGCCACAACGTGGTCGGCCGGATCAGCCCCGCTTTGATGCCGGCATCCCGGGAACGGAGCACAGCCTCTCGCGCCGACCGGCCGACGATGCCATACGCAAACAGCGCCACCTCGGCGTCGTCGAGCATGAAGGTCTCCGCCGCGGTGATTTCGTCCTCGTAGTCGGACACCTTGGTGTGAATCCGATCGAGCAGCGCCCCGGCAACGTGGCCGTCGTCGGTGGGGAAACCCCGCTCGTCGTGGGACAGCCCGGTGACGTGGAAGCGGTACCCATCGCCGAACGCGGGCAGCGGGGGCACGCCGGTGGCATCGGCCGCTTTGGGCAGGAAGTCGGCGGCGTCGCCATCGGGTCGCACCCGGTCGACGATCTCCACCTTCTCGGGAAGCTGCACGCTCTCGCGGGTGTGGCCGATGACCTCGTCGTAGAGAAGGATGACGGGGGTGCGGAACCGCTCGGCGAGGTTGAAGGCCCGCACCGTGAGGTCGAACACCTCGCCCACCGAGGAGGGAGCCAGCACGATCGCAGGGTGATCGCCGTGGGTGCCCCAGCGGGCTTGCATCACGTCGCCTTGCGAGGGTGAAGTGGGCAGTCCGGTGCTCGGCCCGCCGCGCATGACGTTGACGACGACACAGGGCACCTCGGCCATTACTGCAAAACCGATGTGCTCCTGCATCAGCGAGAACCCGGGACCGCTGGTGGCGGTCATCGCTTTCGAGCCGGCGAGCGAGGCGCCGATGACGGCGGCCAGTGAGGCGATCTCGTCCTCCATCTGCACGAACACCCCGCCGGCGTCGGGCAGCATGCGCACCATGTGCTCGGCGATCTCGGACGACGGGGTGATCGGATAGCCGCCGTAGAAGTTGCAGCCGGCGGCGAGGGCGCCCCGGGCACAGGCTTCGTTCCCCTGAATCAGCTGAGCTTCGCTCATGTCGTTCCTCCCGCAGGGTTGGCGTCGGCCATGGCCGCGGGGGTTTGCGGTGCATGGATCTCGATGGCGAAGTCGGGGCACAACAGCTCGCACAGGCGACACCCGGTGCAGGCTTCAGGGTTGATGATGTTGAGCCGACCATCGACGTCGACGGCCAGGCAGTACTCCGGACAGACGCGGGAGCAGATGTCACAGCCCTTGCACCAGACGTGGTTGATGTCGATCTGGTGCGGTCCCGAGAAGCCCTCAGGGGCGATCGGCGGACGAGGGACGCGAGCCATTGCCACCTCGCGACCCTCGCGGAAAGCGGCCAGATTGATCTCGACCGTCCCCCGGGGCACGAGCCGTTCGATGGCGGCCTCCCAGTGGTCCTGTTCGACATCGAGGAAAGCGGCAACCGAACCCAGTATCACGCTGTTGGCCGCCCGAACGTTGCCCAGCTCAGTAGCAGTGGCGGCCGCATCGACGAGACGGGTCTTCAGCTGGCGGTCGTTGAAGAGCTCGGCGTCGATGCCCGGGTAGCGCTCGGTCCAAGCGCGCTTGTCATTGCACGCCCCCGGCGGGACGATCGTGCGGATGTCTGCCACGACGGCGCCGCCTTCGCGGACATACTCCACCCAGCGGATCGCTTCAGCCCACTCGAATGCCGCCAGCACCTCGGCGCTCCCCTTGGGGACGAGCGGGCTGTCGACGTCCTCACCCCAGCGGATGTGGCTGAACACAGATCCACCGCGCTGCGCCATGCCGTGGACCTCGCTCTGCTTGACGTCGAACCCGGCGTTGAGCAGGGCGTCGGCCACGATCATGCTGGCAAGGATGACTCCCTGACCACCGACTCCGGACAGCAGCAGTCCGCGGGTTCCTTCAGACACCGGCCACCTCCTTGGTGACGGGCACTATCGCCAGCGGCGGGCACAGCTGGGCGCACAGGGTGCAGCCGGTGCACGTAACAGGGTCGATCACGACCTTGCGGCGGCCCTCGAACAGCTCGTCGGACCAGACGATCGAAGGGCAGCCCGGAGTCATGCAGGCCTGGCAGGCCGTGCAGGCATCGGAGATGACTTCGAACGGGGTGTCGCGGATCTTCGTCGGCGCTTCCACACAGGGACGGTTGGTGATCACGACCGAAGGCCCGGCGTATGCCATGGCGCCCTCGATGGCGCCGTAGGTGGCCGCCAGGTCGTACGGATCGACGACCCTGACGTCCTTGACACCGAGGGATTCACACAATCCGACCAGATCGATCGGCGTGGTGTCGGTCCCCTGCAGCGTGATGCCCGAGCCCGGATGCTCCTGGCCTCCGGTCATTGCCACGGTGCCGTTGTCCAGGATCAGAACCGTGATGTTGGCCTTGTTGTATACGGCTTCGATGAGGCCGGGGATGCCGCCGTGGAGGAAGGTCGAGTCGCCGATGGTGGCGACGACGGGACCCTCGGCGCCGCCGGACGCCGCCATGCCGACCGCCATGCCGATGCTGCTCCCCATGGCGACACACGTGTCCATAGCGGCAAGCGGCTCGAGCGAAGCCAGGGTGTAGCAACCGATGTCGCCGGTTACCACCGCGCCGAGACGCTTGAGAGCGAGGAACGGCGGAGTGTGCGGGCAACCGGGGCACATCAGGGGAGGCCGGGACACCGTTGCCGGCGCTGCTGTTATCGAAGGCATCTGCGGGACGACCCCGGCCGCCGCAAACCCGCGACGAACGACGTCCGGATCCAATTCGCCGGACCGGGAGAAGAACTCCTTGCCGGCAACCGAGATGCCGTCGGCGCGGAGGGCGTCCTCGACATGGGGATCGAGTTCCTCGACCACGAAGAGACGGTCGACCGATTCGGCGAAAGCCCGGATGCGCTTCATCGGAAGCGGATAGCTGAGACCCAGTTTGAGGAGCTTCGCATCCGGAAGAACCTCACGAACATAGTGGTGCGAAATACCCGAAGTGACAACGCCGACCGTGCTGTCGGAACCGGACTCGACGGTGAGCGGGCTGGTCTCCACATAGGTTGCGAGCTGCTCGAGGCGCTCCAGCAGCACCGGGCGCCGGGCACGGGCATGGCCGGGAATCATGACGTACTTCTTGGGATCGCGCGTGAAGCCGATCGTCGGCTTGTCGACGCGAGAGCCCAGCTCAACGACACCGCGGTTGTGGGACACCCGGGTTGTCGTCCGCACCAGAACCGGAGTGTCGAACTGCTCGGAGATCTCGAAGGCCAGCTTGGTGTATTCCTTCGCTTCGCCGCTGTCGCTCGGCTCGAGCAGCGGGATGCCGGCCATCCGGGCGTATGCGCGGTTGTCCTGCTCGTTCTGCGAGCTGTGCATGCCGGGATCGTCGGCGCTGATGAGCACCAACCCGGCCCCGACTCCGGTGTATGCCGCGGTCATGAGGGTGTCGGCGGCCACATTGACGCCGACATGCTTCATCACCGCAATCGACCGAACGCCGCCGAGCGACGCGCCGAGGGCGACGTCGAGGGCCACCTTCTCGTTGGGTGACCAGCGAACGTCGAGATCGGTCCGGTCGGCAATCGACTCGAGGATCTCGGTGCTCGGTGTCCCCGGGTAGCCGACGGCCACCAGCACTCCGGCTTCGACGGCTCCCTGGGCTACGGCTTCGTTGCCCGACAGCAGGACGCGTGATCCGGCCTCCGGGCCGGCGGCGGTGTCCGTGGTCATTGCGAAGCAGACGTACTCAGCAGGCCGAGAACCTCTTCCTCGGCGAGAACGTGATCGGAGGCCTTGGCCGCCTGCAGAATCTTGTCGACCGTGGCTTCGTCACACTCGTAACCGCGCTTGGTGAGCCAGGCGACGGCATTGGCCTTGCCGCTCATTGGCCCCACCGTGATCTCCTGTTCGCGGCCCAGCTCGTCGGCGGGAACTCCGCTGTAGATGCGGTTGGCCAGCCAGGTGTCGCCGGTGCGGATGGCCTTGAGGACCGCCGCGGCGTGGACACCCGTGCTGGTCTCGAAGGCGTCCTTGCCGACGGCCGGGCAGTTGTTCGGCACCGGCGTGTCCGTCGCTCGGGAGACTGCATCGCAGTAGGCGGGCAGCGTATGGAGGTCGGCGTCGATCCACCCGAGCAGCTTCAGGTTGACCAGAAGCCCTTCCATCGGTGTGTTGCCGACGCGCTCGCCAATACCGAGACCGCAGCCGTGGACCCGATGGGCCCCGGCCGAGAGGGCGGCAAGCGAGTTGACGATGCTCAAGTTGCGGTCCCGATGGCCGTGCCAATCGATCTTCACGTCGACGCCGGTGTCGGCAACGATGTCCTTGGCGAACGCCACGAGCGCCCGGACGCCCCAGGGAGTGGCATGGCCCACTGTGTCGGACAGGCAGATGCGGCGGGCACCGGCGTCGATAGCGGCCGTGTAGACCTCGCGCAGCACATCGGGCTGCGCCCGGGTGGTGTCCTCCGTCACGAACATCACTTCGAGACCCTCATTGCGGGCCAGCGTGATCGCGTCGTGGGCGGTCTTGGGCAGGAAGTCGTCCTCCCAGCCTTCGACAAACTTGCGGATCGGGCTCGAGCCGAGGAACAACGATGCTTCTATGGGCAGGCCGGAGCGCTGCTGGGCTTCCGCGATGGGCATGATGTCGGCGGCATGAGTGCGCCCGGCGCAATTGGCCTCTATGGCGAAGCCCTCGTTCTTGATCTCTTCGGCGAGCCGGACGATGTGGTCCAGAACAACCGGGCCGGCACCGGCGTAGCCGATGTCGGCTCCCTGGATTCCGAGCTCCACGATGCGGTGGAGGATCTCGAGCTTCTCGTCGATGTTCGGCTGACGAACCGAGGGACTCTGCAGGCCGTCGCGCAGAGTCTCATCGTCGAGTTCAACCGTCTGCGGCCGGGCGATTTGAGCCTCGCCGATCAGGTTCCAATCGAATAGATACTCTTCTTCCCTGCTGCGGGTCGTCTCTTCCACGGAGCCTCCTCGGGGCGGAAATCAACTTCTGCGGCCGGTCAATTGGCTAGCCGTCCGGCCGGTCGGTTGGCTAGTCCCAGACTCCCAGGCAGGAGTTCCGGTGACAATCCGTTGCATGTGTCATTTTTCTGATGCAAATGCATCAGTATCTCCCGAATCAGAGCTGCCGGGACCCCCTGGCGACGCCAGCTTGGGGGCTCTCTAGGGCAAATGCATCAGATAAATGGAGCCGCAAGCCCATTGACGAGGCCATGAGCTGGGGAGGACACTCGCCGTAGACGACCGACCGGACGGACGGTTGATCTGCTGCCTGTACCCTGTACTCAGCAGCCACGTCCGCGGCTAGAGGAGGAATATTGAGTGCATCTGCGGTCGGAGTTTCATTCCGCCCGGGCGAGTTGGAAGTACGCCCCGATGGAACCGGCAACCAGTTGGGCAGCCGCTGCAGCGCGTGCGGTGCCCATTTCTTCCCCGTCCGAGAAGCCTGCTCGGGTTGTCTGAGCGATCAACTCGAGACGGTGCGCTTTTCAACTGAAGGAACCCTGTACACGTTCTCGATTGTTCGCCAGTCGACGCCGGCGTTTGAGGTTCCCTACGCCCTGGGTTATGTGGATTTCCCCGAGGGGGTCCGCATAATGGGGCAGATCAGCGGAATCGATCTCGACGAAATCAAGATCGGCATGCCGATGGTTCTATCCCTCGAGCCTTTTGGAGAGGACGAAGAGGGGAACCCACTGACCGGCTACCGATTCCGACCAGCGGAGGGGAACTAGTGACTGACGTACATGTTGTAGGAGCCGGCATGACGAGGTTCGGGAAGCACCCGGACAGCGACGCCGCCGACCTCGGCGCCGAAGCACTCCACGGTGCGGTCGCCGATGCCGGGATCGACCCCCGCCTGATCGAGGCCGCATACGTCGGCCACGTCTTCCAGGGCATGGTCACCGGGCAGCGGGTTCTCGCCCAGGTAGGGCTCGCCGGGCTCCCCCTGGCCAACGTGGAGAACGCGTGCAGCAGCGGCGCCACAGCCATCAGAGAGGCGTCGCTGGCAATCCGGGCGGGTGAGCACGATGTCGTCATAGCCATCGGCACCGAACACCTCACCAGCAAGTTCAGAGGGGCTCTCACTCCCGACCCGAGCGACCCCGAAGCCGCTGTGGGCGCCACGATGCCGAGCGTCTACGCGATGCGAGCTCGCCGCTACATGGAAGAGTTCGGGATGACCCGCGAGCAGCTGGCGCTGATCCCGGTCAAGAACAAGTCGAACGCCGCCCGCAACCCACTGGCGCACTTCCGCAAGGAAATCACAGTTGAAGACGTGCTCGAGTCGCGCCCCATCGCCGATCCACTACGACTGCACGACTGCTCGCCCGTCACCGACGGGGCCGCTGCAGTGATCCTCATGAGCGACAAGGCCGCCAAGCAGCACAGCAACGGCCGGGCTGTGAAGCTGGCCGCATCGGCGTTGCGCACCGGCACCGTCGACGTCGAGCCTGCCTCGATGACGTTCGAGCCGCTCACGTGGGCCACGGCCCAGGACGCTTACGAACGGGCCGGCATCGGGCCCGAGGAAGTCGACTTCGCCGAGGTCCACGATTGCTTCAGCATCGCCGAGGTGCTGCGGGTCGAGGGCCTGGGCCTGTTCAAGCAGGGCGACTACCCATCTGCGGTGGAACGGGGCGACGCCAACATCGAGGGGCGGCTGCCAATCAACCCGAGCGGCGGGCTAATCGGCAAGGGCCACCCCCTGGGGGGCACCGGGGTCGCCCAGGTCGTCGAGATTGTCAGGCAGCTGCGCGGCGAGTCCGGCGATCGCCAGATCGAAGGTCCCCGGGTGGGCCTGGCCCACTGCCGGGGTGGCAAAGCGGTTGGTATAGAAGGAGCTGCGTGCACGGTTCAGATTCTGGTTCGCTGACAGCGAGATCAACGGAACAGGCATCGCTGCCGTTTGCGCTCATCCGGGGCGGAACGAGCAAGGCCGTGTTCTTGCGCGGCAGCGATTTGCCTCCTGCCGGCGAGCTGCGAGATGCGACGATCCTCGGACTGTTCGGAAGCCCCGACCCACGCCAGATCGACGGCCTCGGGGGCGCCGATCTGCTGACGAGCAAGCTGGCGATAATCGATGAACCGACCCGGCCGGACGCCGATCTCGACTACACGTTCGCCCAGGTCAGCATCAGTGAGCCGGTCGTCGATTACGACATCAACTGCGGCAATATCTCCGCGGCGGTCGGGGCCTTTGCGGTCGATGAGGCACTGGTTGATATCACGACGCCCCTGACGAGCGTGCGCATCCACAACACCAACACGGGCCGCATTCTGGTCGCTGAGGTCCCCATCGTTGATGGGGCCGCCGCCGTCGAAGGCGACTACGAAGTCCACGGTGGTCCGGGGACGGGCGCACCGATCGGGCTCGACTTCAGCCAGACCGCCGGCGGCATCACGGGAGCGCTGCTGCCGACGGGCAACGAACTGGACGTCCTCGACACCGGGCTCGGCCCGGTCGAGGCCACGATCGTCGACCTGGCCAACCTCACGGTCTTCTTCTCGGCCGGCGCAGTCGGCATGACGGGCACCGAGGGACCGCAGCAGTTCACGGCGGAGCACCTGGCCGCGGTCGTTGCCGTCAAGGATGCTGCCGCCAAGTTGCTCGGCATGGCGACGGACGGGCTGACCCCGGTCCCTGCGATCGTGTCGGCACCTGCCGACTACACGAGCTTCGCCAGCGGAGAGCGGGTATCCGCCTCCGATGTCGACCTGGTTGCCCGGGTCGTCGGGGGCCGGCCCCTCGTTCTGCACAAGGCTTATCCCGGCACGGTGGCGGCGACCACCGGCGTGGCGGCTTGTATTGCAGGCTCGGTGGTCAACCGGGCCGCCGACCAGGCTCGGGCCGGTGAAGTCCGGATCGGCCACACCAGCGGGGTGATGCCGGTGCGGGCTAGCGTCGGTCGCGACGGCGCCACGTGGCGCGTCGACGAGGCCGTCTACCACCGGACGGCTCGCCGGCTCGCCGAGGGCAATGCGTTCATCCGCAACACCGTCACCAGCAAAGGAGCCCCCGGCTCCTGACAGAGCAGGGCCCGCAATCGATCCACGGAGGGAACCCATGACAGAGCCTCGCACCGATCGGTACTCGTGGCGCCTCGTGGAAACGGGAAGGCCACTGGAGTGGGTCGAGGGAGCCGCCCGCCACCCTGAGCCGGGCGAGGTGGTCGTCGAGATCGCCGGCTGTGGTGTGTGCCACACCGACATCGGCTTCTTCGATGGTGATGTCGCCACCAACGCCGGGCTCCCCATCGTGCTCGGCCACGAGATCAGCGGCACCGTTGTCGAGGCCGGCGACGGCGCCGGCGAGTGGATGGGCAAGGACGTCCTGGTGATGGCGGTGATCCCATGCGGAGAATGTGACATGTGCGCCGCCGGCGAGGGCAATCTTTGCCCCTCCCGAATGTCCCCCGGCAACGACCTCGATGGAGGCTTCGCCACCCACATCGTGGTACCGGTCAGCGGGGTGGCGGCCGTCGCGAGCCTCCCCGAGGAGTACGAACTCGCCGATTTGTCCGTGGTCGCCGACGCCGTGACCACTCCACTGCAGGCCGTGCGCCGCGCCGAGGTGGGGCCCGGCGACTTCGTCGTCGTCGTCGGAGTGGGCGGAATCGGCGGCTATGCCGTCCAGATTGCCGCCGCGAGCGGAGCCACGGTCGTCGCCATCGACATCGACGACTCCAAGCTCGAACGCCTCCTCCATTTCGGCGCCGCGGCGACTGTGAACTCGTGGAGTCTCAGCCCCCGCGATGTGCGCGACAAGGTCCGCGAGCACGCCAAAACGTTGGGCATGCCGCGCACCGGCTGGAAGATATTCGAGACGTCCGGGACCGCCCCGGGGCAGGAAACGGCTTTCGGCCTGCTCGGCCAATCCGGCACGCTGGCCGTTGTGGGATTCACGATGGACAAAATCACCATCCGCCTCTCGAACCTGATGGCCTTCAATGCCACGGTGTTCGGCACCTGGGGGTGCCCGCCGGATCGGTATCCGGAAGCCATCGAGCTGGTCACGTCAGGGCAGATTGAAGTGCTCCCGTTCAGCCGCAAGGTCCCAATGGCGGACATCGCCACAGTTCTCGAAGAAGCTCACGCCGGGAGTGATCCCCGTCGCACGATCCTGATCCCATGAAAGGCATGACAACATGGAGTTCATAAACCACGACCTGGTCCCCGACTACGAGTTCACCGAGATCCTCTATGAGGAGCGCCCGGTGTTCGCCAACAGCGGAGACGCCGTCGACGGTTTGCACGCGGTGTGGATCACCCTGAACAACCCCGAGCAGCTCAACTCGTACACGACCGGGTCGGTCAAGGAGGTCATCCTCGCCTTCCGTCGCGCTGCGATGGACCGGGCCGCGGTTGCCGTCGTCTTCACCGCCGTCGGTGACAGGTCGTTCTGTACCGGAGGCAATACGGCCGAGTACTCCGAGTACTACGCAGGACGGCCCCTCGAGTACCGCCAGTACATGCGCCTGTTCAACGACATGGTCTCGGCCATCCTCATGTGCGACAAGCCGGTCATCAACCGGGTCAACGGCATGCGGATCGGCGGTGGCCAGGAGATCGGCATGGCGTGCGACTTCACCCTGGCATCCGACCTGGCTCGCTTCGGTCAGGCCGGCCCCAAACACGGCTCGGCCCCCGACGGCGGTTCGACCGACTTCCTCGACCTCTACGTCGGTTGGGGAAATTCGATCTACAGCTGCGTGATCTGTGAACCGTGGAGCGCCCACGAAGCGCTGCGCCTCGGCCTCGTCAACGACATATTCCCGGTTCTCAAGGTGGACGGGAAGTTCGTGCCCAACCCGTTGGTGGTCACTGATCGTTACCTCGACGAGTGGGGCAAGATCGTCCATGGCAAACCCAAGGAAGGTGATGAGCTCGCCGCCGGCAAAGTGCTGCTGAAGTCGGGGACCATCGACTTCTCGATGTTGGATGATGCCGTCGACGCCATGGTGACCAAGATCATGTACACCATGCCGGACTGCACCACCAAGACGACCGAGTCGGTGCGCAAGAAGAAGCTCGAGCACTGGGACAAGAACAAGGAATCCAACCGGGCCTGGCTGGCCAACAACATGATGACCGAGGCCAGGGCCGGCTTCCAGGCGTTCCACCGTGGGGATCGAGAGCGAGGCCGCGAGGTCGACTTCGTGGATCTGCGCCGCCGGATTGCCGCCGGTGAGGCGTGGGGCGACGAGCTCATAGAGGCCGTCTCCCCGCAGTTCAAGCCGAAGCCATGAGCGAGGGCTCGGTACGCCACGACGTCTCGGCCGACGGGGCGGTCCACACACTGACGATGGACAAGCCGCCGGGCAACGTGATCGACATGGCGCTGTGCAACGAGTTACGACCCGCCATCGCCGCCGCGGCGGCCGCCGAGGACGGCAAAGTGCTGGTCGTACGCGGGGCGGGCAAACACTTCTCGTTCGGCGCCAGCGTCGAGGAGCATCTGCCTGAGTCGGCCCCCGCCATGCTGGAGGCCGTCGGCGGAGTCATCCGGGATCTGATCGGGTTCCCCTACCCCACCGTCGCCGGCGTCCAGGGCGCCTGCCTCGGTGGCGGCCTCGAATTGGCCCTCGCCTGCGGCATCATCATCGCCGAGGAGTCGGCCAAGCTCGGCAACCCCGAGATCCAACTCGGGGTGATCGCCCCGGCAGCCACCGCCATGCTGTCGGGCCGCGCCGCCGAGGACATCCTCCTCACCGGCCGCAACCTGACTGCCCAGGAGGGCTACAACTTCGGCATCGTCAACGCCGTAGCGCCGCAGGGCGAGCTGGATGAGACGATCACAACGTTTGTCGACACCAACTTCGTGCCCCGGTCCGCGTTGTCGCTACGGATCGCGACCCGGGCGGTGCGCGACCGGCAGCGTCCTGAGACCGAACGGCGCCTCGCCGAAGCCGAGCGGATCTACCTCGAAGAGCTCCTCCCCACTCATGACGGCGTCGAGGGCATCAAGGCTTTCATCGAGAAGCGTCCCCCGGAGTGGCAGAACGCCTGAGAGTCGCAGGGCGAGCCGTCCCGAGTTGTGCGAGGATACGACCGTGAAACTGGGATGGATCGGGCTCGGAGATATGGGGCAGGTGATCGTGCCGCGTCTGATCGAGGCCGGTCACGAGGTCACCGGATGGAACCGCACCCGCGCCAAGGCCGACCCGCTCATCGAGGTGGGGATGGAGTGGGCCGATTCGCCACGCCAGGTGGCAGCCGATTCTCAGATCGTCTTCTCGATGGTGACGGACGCGCCGGCCGTCCATACAATCGCCCTCGGTGATGACGGCGTGATCGCCGGCCTGGCGCCGGAGGCCTTTTACCTGGACATGAGCACAATCGACCCCCTGGTGAGCCAGGAGATCGCAACCGAATTCGCCGATCGAGGGCTCACCATGCTCGACGCGCCCCTGTCGGGGAGCCCGGTGACCATCCGCCAGGGATCGGCCTCGACGATGGTCGGAGGGCCCAGGGCCGCCTTCGAACAGGTAGAGCCCGTCCTTTACGACATCGGGTCGAAGGTCAGCTACATCGGGCCTTCGGGCACGGCCGTTCAGATGAAGGTGGCGATCAATCTCACCCTGATCGTGGAGATGGTGGCCTTCTGCGAATCTGTCGCTCTGGCGGAAAAGGGTGGCGTCGAGCGGGAAGTCGCCGTCGACGCCATGCTCAAGAGCGTCGTTGCCTCTCCGGTGATGACCTACCGGGGGCCCTTCATCCTCGACATGCCGGACAAGCCGCTGGCCAATGTCACGCTTCAACAGAAGGACATGCTCCTGGCTCTCGAGGTGGCACGACGCCAGGGCTCGCCCGCACCGCTGGGAGCCGTGACGAACGAACTGCTCAACGCCTGTCGCGGCCTCGGCATCGACCACCGCGACTTCGTGACGGTCTTCGACGTCTACCACCTTCTGTCGGGCGGGAAATGACGGAGCGATTCCACACCAGCCTCTCCGCCGTACCCCACGTGGGGGGCCTGCGCGAGGACGAGGGATGGATCGACATGCAGGTGCAGTTCCTCATCGACAAGGCGACTGCCGGTACCGACGACTTCCTCCTGGGATGGACGGTGCTCCCGCCGGGAGCTCGGCATGATCGGCACATCCACCGGAATGCAGACGAGTTCTTCATCGTGCTCGAGGGCTCGGGTCGGATCTACACGGATGATGGCACCGCCCCTGCAGCCAAGGGCGACGTGATCTGGACGCCGCGAGGCCGCCCGCACGGATTCGACAACACCGGCGACGTCGATGTCGTTCTGGTGTGGGGTTGGAGTGGCTGCGGATCGCTCGAAGACTCCGGGTACGAGGTCGCCGAAGGCACTTCCAGGTGACCGCCCCCTGGCAGGATGCTCGCGTCGTCGCCGGGCTCACCCGCCAGCTACTACTGCGCAAACAGATGCTCGATGGAGGTGCGAGCGCGGTTGGGTGGAAGGTTGGGTTCGGCGCCCCGGCGGCGCTGGAGTTGATGCAGATCACCGCGCCGCTGCTCGGCTTCCTCACCGACGCCACCGTGTTCGAATCCGGAGCCACCGTCGACGCCTCGAGCTGGGGACAACCCTTGATCGAGTTCGAGGTCGCCGTCTACGTGGGTTCGGACTTGGGGCCGGGAGCCGCCGACGACGAGGCCCGGGCGGCGATCGTTGCGGTCGGATCGGCCATCGAGCTGGCCAACGTCAACCTGTCTATTGGCCCCGACCACGTCGAGGAAATCGTGGCGGGAGGCATCTTTCATACCGGCGTCATATTCGGTGACCCGGATCACGACCGAGCCGGTTTGGACATTTCCGGCCTCACCGCCCGGATCCACATCGACGGCGTCGAGCGAGCCGCCACGAGCGATCTCCAGGCCATAACCGGCGCCTATCCGAGGATCGTCGCCGATGTCGCGAGCACGCTGGCTGCAGTCGGCGAGAAACTACGCGCCGGCGACGTGATCATCACCGGCTCGGTGATTCCGCCGGTGCCGCTGGACGAGGGCACCGAATTCGAATTCGCCCTCGAGCCGCTGGCGCCCATCTCAGTCCGGGTGGGCTGAGACTCCGCGAGTCAGCATGGACGTAACTCCCGTGCGCAGGACGGCGTCACGGAATACGCTTCGCGGATGATTCGTGCCTTCTTGCCCGGCGATACGGATGACCTGATTCGAGTGTGGCTCGCCTCGACAGTCCCCGGACAGGCCTTCCTACCGGAAGAGCACTGGCTCGCCATGGAGCCTGCAATCCGTGACGAGCTGATGCCCATCGCCGAGACCTGGGTGGTGGAGGATCAAGGTGAGCTCGTTGCCTTCATGTCGCTGCTGAACGACCTGATCGGGGGGCTGTTCACCCACCCGGACCATCAAGGAAAGGGCCACGGCCGCGCCCTCGTTGAGCATGCTCGAGAGCGATACGATCCGGTCTTCGTGGAAGTGTTCGAAGCCAACGAGAAGGCGCGACGGTTCTACCGCAAGTGCGGATTCGTCGATCACGAGCGCCGCATCGACGAGGACTCAGGACTTCCGCAGTTGATCCTGCGGCTGGCGGACCCAACCCCCGGTTGACAACCTGCTGCGAAAGCCGGCGCATGTCGGTCTTCACTCAGTGTGGTCCTCAGTGGCGGCGGGTTTCCTCGACCATGGCAATCAGGTTCTCCGCGGGCACGTCCGGCCTCAGATCGCAACCCGGCCAAACGGCGCTCACGCCGGCTTCGACTGCGCCGGCCACGGCCGCTCTGACATCTTGCGAGGTCCCGTCGCCGAGCACGCCAACCGGATCGATATTGCCGAGCAGGACCTGCCGATCTCCGAGGTCGGCCCGCGATTGGGACAAGTCGTTGAGCTGGTCGACGCTCAGCGCGGCGGCGCCCGCCGCAGCCAGCAGCTCCATGGCCATGTTGGTGCGGCCGCACACGTGGAGCACAGTGGGCCCCGGGAGCGCGGTGATGAGCCGCTGGAGGCGGGGTAGCACTAGTTTCTCGAAGGCAGGTGGTCCGATGAAACCGGGAGAACCGCCCATCTCGTGAACGGTGAGGAAGTCCGCTCCGGCTTCGCGATAAGAGCCGGCGACCTCGATAAGCAGGTCGGTGAGGCTGTCGAGCAGCTTCGCCACGGAGTCGGGATCGGTCCTCGTCTCCATCACCAGGCTGCCGACGTTCACGAGCCACGAGGCCACCGTGAACGGCCCGGGCACCACGGCTCCGAGGGCAAGCTCTTCGCCGAACTCGCCCTTCAGGATCTGAATCGCCTCCCACACGACCGGGATGCGTCCCCGGTCGCCGACGTCGCCGGGGACTGCCACCGTCAACGAGGCGGTCGAGTCGGCGAGCGGGTCCACGATCCGCGGCAGCTCGGACTCCTCTCCGCCGGGAGCAAAGACCACGGAGGCACCGAGCAACTCGGCCTCGATGCACATGTCCAACGGGACCACGGCGGAGCCCCAACCGAACATCCGGTGGGTGCTGGCGGCCGCGGCTGCCATCTTCTCTGCGCTGTGATGGACCTCCGCCAGTGTCAATCCGAGGCCGTCCAGGCCGGGCTGGGTGACGTTGATCAGGCCGCTGAAGCACAGGCGCTGCTCGACGGGCTCGCCGTTGAGTACGGCAAGAACCTCATCCACGCGGCTAACCATCGAAGCCCTCCATGAACCGCTCGGCCAGCGGGTCCGGACCGTGATCTGGAATGAGCCCGGCGATGCTGAGAAATGGGTGGGACATGTGGGGGAAGTTGAGCGCCATCATGTACTGGTTTTGGAAGTCCGGGTCGACCGGGAGCTCAACTCGGGTGACCGAACGCGCTACCTCCATCGCCTCGTGCCGCTTGGCCTTGTTGAGGAGCGCAATGCGGGCGCCGTCGCCGGCGGCGTTGCCCACGGCGGAAACGTTCTCGAGCGGGCAGTCCGGGATCATGCCGAGGATCAGAGCTTGGGTCGGATCGATGTGGGAGCCGAAGGCGCCGGCCAGAATGATTCTGTCGGGTCTCTCGAGATCGGCTTCCCGCAGCAGGATCTGGGCGGCGGTATAGAGCGCAGCCTTGGCGAGCTGAATCTGGCGCACGTCCTGGGTCGTGATCGGGATGTCGCGGCCGATCGAGGTCTCGTCCTCTTTGGCGATGACGTACTCGAGGCCGAACTCCCCCTCCCGGATCCGGGATGATTCCACCGTCTTGTCGAAACGACCTCGCGAATCGAGGATGCCCACCCGGAACATCTCGGCGACGGCATCGATGATGGCTGAGCCGCAGATCCCCTTTACCTTGGTGTCCCCTTCCTCGCCCTCGATGACTGTGTAGGTGGATTCGAGCGTCTCGGAGTCGATGCTCACCCGTTCGATGGCGCCCGGAGCGGCTCTCATACCGTATTCGATGTGGGCCCCCTCGAAGGCTGGCCCGGTCGGTGTTGAGGTACACAGCAGGCGATTGCGGTTACCCAGGACCAGCTCGGCGTTGGTGCCGACGTCGATGATCAGCAGCTCTTCGTCCTGGTTGTACGGTTCCTCGGCAATGAGGACCCCCATGTTGTCGGCACCGACGAAGCTGGCTTCGATCGGCAACAGGTGGGCGTAGCCGCTCGGGTGGATCTCCAGACCAACGTCGCGAGCCTTGACGTCGAGCGGCCGATGCAGCGTGGGAACGAAGGGAGCCAGCGCCAGGTTGGTCGTCGGGATACTGAGCAGGAGATGGTGCATGGTCGTGTTCCCCACAATGACCAGCTCGAGGATGTCATCCGGCGTGAGACTGTTCGCCTTCGCCGCCTGCCGGATCAGCTGGTTGAGGGCGGACACCACGGTTTGGTTCAGCGTGGCGAGGCCTCCCTCGTTGTCCATCGCGTACGCCATGCGGGACATGATGTCGTCGCCGTACGCCGTCTGGGGATTCATCATCGACTCGGTGGCGACGATGTTTCCGGTTTGGAGATCGCAGAGGTACAGAGCAATCGACGTGCTGCCGACGTCGATGGCGGCGCCGAAGGCCTCGTCGTGGTATCCGGCCCTCACATCGATGACCTCACTGTCGTTCCACACCGCCACCGAGACGTTCCAATCGCCGTCTCTGATGGCGGCCCCCACAGCCCTGATCACCGGCAGATCGAATACCAGGTCGTCGGGCGCCGGGGCCGTGAAGCCCGGTTCTGTGTGGACGCGCTCCATTACCGGAACCAGAGCCCCCGCCAAGCGCTCCACATCACCGAGCGGCTTCTCGAGAGTGGCGGGTTCGAGCTCGACGAAATAGCGCCGCACGGCCGGCCGCAGCTCTATGAATCTGTCGGTGGCCGACTTGCGCACAATCTGGCGGTTGCCCCGGCTCGATTCGGGGACGAACACCGCCACGTCGCCGCAGACCTCAGCCTGGCACGAGAGCCGCAGCCGGTTGATGTCGAGCTCCATCCGCTCCCAGGTGCGCTGCCGCTTGGCCAGGAACTCGGCCTCTGCCCCTGTCATCGGGCGAAGGTGGTCCAGGGCCGAATCCACGCCGCCGCGCGATCCCTCTTCAATCAGGACCCGGCACTTGCCGCAGGTCGCGTTCTCGGCGCACACACTCTCGATCTCTACGCCCAGGCTGCGGGCGGCGGCCCGCAGATGGGTGCCCGCCTCGATCTTGCCGCGGGCACCGGACGGTTGGAACATCACGGTGAAGGTCTCGGCCCCCGGGCGGTTGCTCGGTCTGCTGGTCACGGTAGAGCTGGATCCGGGTGAGCGCGTGAGGGTTCAGGCCGCTCTTCCATCGTTTCGGAGAGTTTCGTCGGGTTAGTGGGCCTGATCCCTTCGCCGATCATGACGAAAGGCCGATCGAACCCGATGACGACTTCGGTGACCCGGGCCCGAGAAGGGTGTGCGGGAGATTCTGGGTTGTCATTCCTCACCTGTTTCGGGACGCGGCCCGATGGCAGCCGGCGCCCGATGCGTCCGGCCGTTCACCAAACAAGAACCTACTCGGATGCCGCGGCCGCCCGCCGCGATCAGTACTCTCGCATTCCGGTGAACTCGAGTCCCCGGACATCGGCGGGTCGCCTGCCGGCCACTATCCGCCGGTTCCGTCATCGGCGCTCGTAGGCTTCAGTTTGTGACCAGCATCGGTTCGCTGAACGAGAAGCCGCTCCACGCGGGCCTCAAGGAGTGGTACCGCCGCGAGGGCGACCAGATGGAAGCTCCTGTAGAGGGCTTCGTGGTCGATCTGGTGCGCGATGAACTGCTCATTGAGATCCAGACACGGAGCTTCTCCGCCATGCGGCGCAAACTCGACCGGTTGCTCGACTCATACGCCCTGCGGCTCGTGCACCCGGTCGCCGCCGAGAAGTGGATCGTGAAACTCGATGACGACGGCGGCGAAGTGTCGCGGCGTCGCTCGCCGAAACGGGGCATCCCCGCCGACGTCTGCGCCGAGCTGGTTTCTTTCCCCACGCTGCTGAGCCACCCCAATTTTGCGCTCGAGATTGCGCTCGTTGAGGAAGAGGAGGTCCGCCGGCCCGACGCCAAGAAGGGATGGCGCCGCAACGGCTACGTGATCGAGGAACGGCGCCTCGTCGACGTCGTGGACACGGTTGAACTGGCCTGCCCCGAAGACCTGCTGGGCCTGCTGCCGGATGGTCTGCCCGACCCCTTCACCACCGCGGACCTGGCTACCGGGATGGGCCGGACCCGCCACGCCGCCCAGGAGGTCGCATACTGCCTCCGCGAGTCGGGTGCGGTCGCAACCGCCGGCAGAGACAAGCGCGGCATCCTGTACCGCCTGCCGTGATCTGCCTCTCCGTTCTTGCGGACATACGCGCCGTATCTGGCGCGCATGTCCGCAAGAACCAGGGGAACTCAGGCCGCGCCGATGAGGTTGGGGAGCTCCCGGAGTAATTCGTTCTCCGGAGCGAACGCGTAGTCCCAGAACGCCGTCTGCGCCGGCGTTGCCGGTCGCCGCCGGTCACGGATCATGTAGAGCGTCTTGGTTATGTCGAGTCCCTTCACGGGCACGATGGCGAGGTGGCCGGCATCCACGGCCTCCCGGGCGACGAGCACGGATACAAAACCCACCCCAATGCGCTCCTGGACCGCCATTCTGATGGCCTCAGCGTTGCCCATGGTCATCACGGGATGGAGGTCGTCCACGTCGATGTCGTGCCACGCCAGCGCCTCCCGCACTGCATGCTGAGTCCCGGATGTGTCTTCACGGAGGATGAACCTCTCGGTCGCGAGGTCGGCCGGCGTTATGGCCTTCTCGCGCGTCGTCCAAGGATGGTCGACGGGCGTAATCAGCGCGATCCTGTCGGTTACGAACGGCCGGTACTCGAGCGTGTCATCACTGCCCTCTCGCAGGCTGGTGATGCCGAGCTGAGCCTGACCGTCGCACAATCGTTCGATCGCCAGCCCGCGGTGCACCACCTGGCACTCGACCGACACCATCGGGTGGCGATTCAGCAAACCCGACACGAGCTGCGGTAGGAGGTACTTGCCGGCTGTCGTCGTGCAAACGATGCGGAGCCGGCCGACTATCTCACCGGTGTGCGACGCCATCGCCTCCTCTGCGTGCACCGCCTGAGTGGCCAGAGCCCGGGCGAGGGGCACCAGCGCCTGGCCCGCCTCCGTCAACGTAACGCTGCGACCGCTGCGATGGAACAACTCGACGCCCATGCGGCTCTCCAGGGCCCGGATCTGCATGCTTACCGAGGGCTGTGAGATACCAAGACGACGGGCGACTTCGGAGAAGTTCTCGGTCTCGGCCGCCGCCAGAAATGTGAGGAGTTCGGGTATCAAGAGCATAAGTTCATTCAGCCTTTCGACGCCTCCAGTATAGGCGTTTCCTTGTCTCGTGTATCGGAGTTGCTTATTAGTATTAACTAGGCTTAAGACCCTAGTTAATTAGTCGAAACTATGAAGATAATAGACCACGTCTAGCCAGGAGATAGCTAATGATGACAAGGGGCACGTTGTCCCGCCTGCCGATACTGGTGCTAGCACTCACGATGATCGCATCGTTGGGATGTGGCGACAGCGACACTACCGATACCACCGCGGCCCCAACCGCGACGACAGTGGCTGCTACACAGGCACCCGCGATTGACGAGGGCGATGTTCTCGCCGACGGCATCACGGCTGCTCTGGCCGACTGGTCACCGGTGATGAAGGCCGACGCTCTGTTCGAGAATCTGTCAGACGGCGACGAGAGTAATGACCCGTTCATCCTGAGCGTCCGCAGTGCCGAGCACTATGCGCTCGGCCATATCGAAGGCGCCCACAACATCCCATGGCGGACGATCGTCGACCCGGCCAGTTTGGCGACGCTGCCGACCGATGAACAGATCGTCGTCTACTGCTACACGGGCCATACAGGCCAGGTGGCCGCAACGCTGCTCCGCCTGCTCGGCTACGACGCCGTGAACCTCAAGTTCGGGATGATGGGATGGACCGGAGATGCCGAGGTGCTGGCGACGACCCCGTTCGCGGCCGCACCCGACTACCCCGTCGAGACCGTTGCCCACGCACTCACCGATAGCTACACCCCCCCGACTCTGGCAACCGGAGAAACTGAGCTCAGCGAAATCGTGCTCGCCCGTGCCGCGGCCTTCATGGCCGATTGGGGGCCGGTCGTGCCTGCATCCGGGCTTTTCGAGAACCTGTCCGACGGAGACGACAGCAACGATCCCATCGTGGTGAGCGTCCGTAGCGCCGACCACTACGCACTGGGGCACATCGAGGATGCCTACAACATCGGTTGGAAGAACATCGCAACCGACGAGTCGCTGGCCAAGCTGCCGACCGATGAACCCATCGTCATCTACTGCTACACCGGACACACCGGTCAGGTCGCGGCCACCGCACTGGCCCTCTTGGGCTACGACGCCTCGAACATGAAGTTCGGGATGATGGGGTGGACCGCCGACGGCGACGTACTGGCGACGACGCCGTTCTCTGCCCCCGGGGATTTCCCGGTAGAGAACTAGCCGAGATGTACCGAGCCCGGGTACCCGGCTAACGGGTGCCCGGGCCCGGTCGGAGAGGTGAAATGAACCGAACGATCAGGTGGCGGGCCCTCACCGGACCGGCCTTCGGCTTGCTGGTAACGGGCCTGGTGCTGGCGGGATGCGCCTCGTCAGAGACCGAATCTACGACGACAGACGCTCCGGCGGCCACGGCGCCAACAACGACAGCTTCAACGACTACGACCGCGGCGCCCGGAGCGACCGCGGGCTGCGTCTCCTGCCACACCGACGAAGCGGCGCTTCAGGTGCTGGCAGTCGAACCGCCCGAGACTGAGATTCTCTCTGAAGGAGAGGGCTGAGGAGGCTCAGTGCCTCAGGTAGAGGCATGGGCCAAGGTGGCCGTAGATGCCGCCTTCATTGACACAACGCACGGCGCCATGGCCTGCACGGATTGCCACGGCGGCGACGGCGCATCCGACGATATGGACACCGCTCATGGTGGCGTAACCCGCGATCCGGACCCAACCGCTAGTTGCGGCAAATGCCACGAGGGTACGACGGCCGACCATGCCGGGAGCTTGCACAGCACGCTTGCCGGGTACACAACCGTGCTCGCCGCGCGCAGTTCGCCCGAGGCAATGCCCCAGGTGATGGAGGCCTACGACAACCACTGCGCCAGCTGTCACACATCGTGTGGCCAATGCCATGTGAGCCGACCAACGAGCGCCGGCGGCGGGCTTCTGTCCGGCCACGAGTTCCGGGCGACCCCGCCCATGAACCTCACCTGCACCGGCTGCCACGGCAGTCGGATCGAAAACGAGTACAAGGGCAAGAACGAGTCCCCCGATGGGTCCGCATTGCCGGCCGATGTCCACTACAACCCGGGCGGCATGTCGTGCTTCGACTGCCACTCTGAGGGTGAGCTGCACGGAGCAGACGCGCCCAACGCGGCCCATCGCTACGAAGGCGCCCAGCTGCCGGCCTGCACAGATTGCCACCCCGCGTCCGAGGACGTCGAGCAACACACCGACGCCCACCTCGAGCGGGTGCAGTGCCAGGTTTGCCACACCGTCGCCTACAAGAACTGCTACTCGTGCCACGTCCAACAGTCGGACGAGGGCGTCCCCTACTTCCGCACCGAGCCCTCTGAAATGGCGTTCCTCATTGGGCGTAACGCAATCCAGAGTTCCGAGCGGCCGTGGGACTACGTCACGGTGCGCCACGTGCCCATTGACCGCGACAGCTTCGCCTACTACGGCGACGACCTGCTCCCCAACTTCGATGCGCTGCCGACATGGGCCTTCGCGACTCCACACAACGTGCAGCGGGAAACTCCACAGAACTCCTCATGCAACGCCTGCCATGGCAACGCGGCAGTGTTTCTCACGGAAGACAAGATCGCGGCCGACGAGCTCGAGGCGAACCGAAATGTGGTGGTAGCCGAGATTCCGTGAGCTGCCTCTCCGTTCTTGCGGACATGCGCGCCGATATCGGCGCGGAGATCCGCAAGAACGGGCTAGCTGGCTGCCTCTTTGCGGGTGAAAAGCGCCAGGTATGTCGAGCAGGCGGTGACGGCGCAAGTGTTACAGGCTTCGCCGAAGCTGTCCGGATCCATCTCGGTGGTGCGGGTCTCGAAACCGAGGCTGGAATACAGCTCTTCGAGCTCACCGATCCGGGTCGGGTCGGTGACCGTGCGACGCTCCCAGCCGTCGGCGGCGAGCGTCGGCTCTTGCAGGACCGTGATGCCCTCCGAGCAATAGACGGCCTCGTTGCCGTCACCGACCATCATGCCGAGACACCTGCCTTCGCGGCCATGCCTTCGCCGGCGCGGAGCTTCTCGAGTCGGCGATGGCCGAGGATTGCGCAGCCGAGGGCCGCCACGAATTGCACCATGTCGGGATCCGGAATGTTCACTTCCGCTTCGAGCAGATCGCTGACCGTCTTGCCCATCGTCTCAAAGCGAAGTATCCCCCCAATGAGCGTGTACTCGGGCTCGGCGCGGACCCGCTTCATCAACTGCACCGATCGGCCCGTGAGCGATTCGATGGCGCCCTGCATGATGTCGGCCGGGGATGTGCCCAGGGAGAGGTGGTTGATCACCTCAGACTCGGCGAAAACCGCGCACACGCCCGAGATCGGCACGGGCTCCTTCGACGTGGTCATCAGGGCGCTGATCTCTTCGATCCCGTATCCCATGTAGCGGGCCGTCTTCTCCAGAAAAGCCCCGGTACCGGCCGCGCACTTGTCGTTGAGGCGGAAGGAAACGACGCTGGCCTTCTCGTCGACCCGGCTCGCCTTCATCGTCTGGCCGCCCACGTCGAGGATCGTCCGCGTCCCGGGAAAGAAGTACGCGGCGCCCCGGGCGCTGGCAGTCAAGTCGGTCACGTGGACGTCCTTGAAGTCGACCTGGTGGCGGCCTCCGCCGGTCGCGATCACGTACGAGATCTCGTCCTCCGCCAGGCCGCCATCGGCCAGCGCAGCGTCATAGGTCTTGCGGGCGACCTCGGCGAGCTTGAAGCCGGTCGGGCCGGAAGCCTTGCCGACTATCTCGCCGCCCTCGGTGAGGATGATTGCCTTGGTGTATGTGGACCCGACGTCCAGGCCGGCCGTGACCGTCATGATGTCACCTCCGCGGTGCTCGAGACCGGGGCCCGGCCTGCCATTACGTGATCGTGGGCGAACAAAGCAGCTCCGAGCGCCCCCATGTAGTGGCATTCCTCGCTGATGTTCAGCTTCTTCCCCAGGCGTTCTTCGAGAGCCTTGACCATGCCCTCGTTGCGGGAGACACCGCCGGTGAAGGTGATCTCGTCCTCGATACCGACCCGACGCATCAACCCGGCCGACCGCGAAGCGATTGACTGGTGGACACCCCACAGGATGTCCTCGATCTTCTTACCCTTGCCGATCCAGGCCAGCACCTCGGACTCGGCGAACACGGTGCACGTCGTGCTTATCTTGATCGGCTTCGTGCTCTGCAACGACACAGGGCCCAACTCACCGAGCGGGATATCGAGGGCTTCGGCCGCGGCGCCGAGGAAGCGACCGGTGCCGGCGGCACACTTGTCGTTCATACAGAAGTCGTTGATCTCGCCGTCGGCGCTGACCGCAATAGCCTTGGTGTCCTGGCCCCCCATGTCGACGACAGTTCTCGTATTGGGGAACAGGTGGACCGCGCCGCGGCCATGGCAGCTGATCTCGGTGACCTGGGTGTTGCCGAACGTCACCCGGTAGCGGCCGTAACCGGTGCCGACTACGTACTCGACCTCCTCCTCGTCGATATGCCCTTGCTTGAGCGCCTCGATGTACGAGTTCTCGGCGGCCTTGACGACGTTGGCGCCTGTGTCGATCAGCGCCCGGCCGACGATCTCGCGAGCCTCGTTGATGATGACTGCCTTGGTCTGGGTAGACCCGACATCGACTCCTGCTGCATATGACATACGATCACCTCATCCTTGAACGCCGGCGGCGAGCCGGCGCGATGCCAGTCCTTCGAAGAACGCATCTATTCGGTTTTTCATTTGAGCTTCAGAGACCACCCGGCGGTCCATCATGTCCGACTCGATGAAGAGGCTGGGAATCCCGGTCTCCTCGCTGAAGTGGCGGCGCCCGTCGGCCAGCCCCGTCGAGACGGTCCGGCAGCTCTTGATCGGGTGGTAGATGACGCCGTCGATGTCGAAGTCCTCCGACATCCCGACCAGTACCTCGTTCTGGTGGAACATGGCATCCATGGCGTCACGCACGCTGATCAGGACACCCTCGGCGAGACTCGCCACGGGGTCGGTGAGGTCGTATTCGAAGCCCCGGTTGGAGCCGCCCGAGGCGAACCAGAGGTACGTCGAATTGACGAATTGCCCGCCCCAGTCGGTGAACAACTCATTGAACCGGCGGAAGATCGGGTAGCACGGCACGCCGACGAACAGCAGCCGGTACTCCTCCTCGATGGTCTGGCCGATCCCGTGGGCCGCCTTGTACTCCATCTCCTCGACGAGCCGCTCGAAGTAGCCGGCACCGGCCTCGGTACCCCGGAAGCCGTTGGCGACACCGAGGTAGATCGTGGCGTCGGTGAGCGCGTTGAACAGCGACGGCTTCGACTTGTTGAGATCGAGCAGCTGCTTCCAGGAGCGGCTCATCGTGTTGGTGTACGTCAGGACCTGGCGGAACTTGTCGATGTCGAACTTCTTGCCGGTGATTTCCTCACACAGCGTGATCAGTTCCCGGACCTGCGTCTCGACGTACTTGCGGTCGGCCTCGAAGTCGGAATTGCCCTGCCACGTCTGGCCGCCGGCCTCGCGGGTGCCCGGGATGTCGATCGTGAAGGTCGGCGTTTCGTACATCCGCTCCCAGATCTCGGCCCACTTGATATAGGTGTTGCAGGCGTTGGTGAGCACCGAAAGACTCGGTTGAGGAATCTGGCCCATCGGATGCTCGCCGCCTCGCAGCTGGGTGCCGACGTCGGCTTTGACGTAGCCGCAGACGTCGGGCGAGTAGCCGTGATCTTCGGCCTCCTCGAGGTACTCGTGAGCGACCCGGCGCACCGCAGTCTGCAGCGAGTTGATCTCGGGGAATATCACCGGAAGATCGAATGTCTTCAGGATCTCGTTGAGGCTTCCCATCACGAACACGTAGGCCGATTGGCCGCCGGTGCGGGCGGTCTCGTCGATCTCGGCGAACCAATCCCGGAAGAGGGCGGCTCCCTCGCGGTTGCCTCGCCCGACCAGGTCGTGGGTGGCGTCTGTGGTGGTCATGTGCACCTTCCTGGGGGTAGGGCCCTCGTCATGCGAAGAGCAGATTCTCGATAAACGTCTCGACCTGCATCTCGAGCTGTTCGAACGACGTCATGTTCTCCTCGAACTCGCTGACGAAGTAGGCGATGCCGGCCTCGTCGAGAGCGTGGGTGTATGTGACTTGTTCCTCGAGGCCCGGCTCGCACATCTTGGCGGCCGCCAGAATGGCGGCATCGGCCTTGGCCTCGGCCATGCGTGCCTTGAGCATGTCCTCTTTGGGCTTGCGGGTGTCGTGCTGCACCGGGCTGTACGACGAGTACTCGGTGTAGGCCTCGGCGAGATTCCACAGCGGATCGCCCTCCGTGGACACGTCCTGGGTGACCCAGCGCATTCCGATGTGGAAGTCATCGTCGACCACATAGGAAGTGCGGCCCAGCATGCGCACTAGGTCGAACGGCGGCTGCTCGCAGAAGGCTCCCTCAAAGACGATGCGCACCCGGTCTTCCTGTTTGGCGGTCCGCTCGCGGATCTTCGGAAGCAGCTCAGACAGCAGCTCGTTGTGCTCCTCGCGCGGGATCATCCCGGCCAGTGAGAGCAGCGCATAGGCGTCTTCGGCGGCAATCAGCCACGGGGTCTCCCGCTTGATGTCGTACAGCTCGCGGAGCAGACGGCGGTTCTCGTTGAACACGTCGATCGAGTTGCGCAGGTCGTCGTCGGTGATCTCCCGCCCGGACACCTCCTCGGCCATGCGGCGCATCCGGTCGTACTCGTGGCGCAGGTATTCGATGCTCCCGGCCGAGTTGGGGTTCTGCGGGAGGTAGAGGATCTGGCACGGGTAGTCGACGTTGCGTCCCCAGATAGCCGCCAGGTTGCGGGCGGCATCGCAGATCGGGTGCGAAACGAACATTTCCATCTCGACAACATCGCTGAGCGCCAGCTCCAGCGACGTCTTGAGGATCGAGCAGAGGTACGAGCCGAAGTGCGAGTCGGCTTTGTTCGGCTCAACGGGGGCGCCGCGCACCTTGAATGGCAACATTCCGGCGGCGTGAACGATCTCCTCGGGGAAGTAGACCTGGAAATGCCCGACGACCTTGCCGCCGGCCTCGCGCCAGCGCCGCACCGTGTCGAATTCGGCCGCTTCGACCTGGTCGCGACATTCGAGCAGTGCGTCGTCAAGCGACTTGCCGCGCCATTCCTCGAAGACTGTTGTAGCCGTGAGCGTCATTCCGTCCCTCCAGTTGGCTTGGCCGCCGCCCCTTCGAAGAAGAGGTCGAGGACATGGTCGAGGCGGCCCTCGGTGGATCCGAAGACGTGATCGGCGTACCTCGCGATCACAACTTCCACTAGAGCGATGAACGACCATGACAGGATCCGGGCATCTCCCGGGGCCAGTTCTCCGTTGTTGATTCCGTCGGTGACGATGGCGGCGACCTGCTCGGGAAGTGCCGATTGGTAGGCACGCACAAGCTGGTCGCGCTCATCGCCGCTGAAAGTGTTGATGTCGCGCCGCACGAGCCGCGTCAGCTCGCGGTCCTCGTCGGGCAGTTCGAGAAAGCCCCTGGTCAGGAGGGCCAGGCGTTCTCGGCAGCTCCCCTCCATCGCCGTCGCCTGCTCGAAGATGAGCCGTTTGGCTTCGAGGTCGGACAGCATCATCGAGACGTACAGCTGCTCCTTGCTGGCGAAGTGGTGATAGAGGCCGCCCTTGGTGACATCGGCGGCCTTGGCGATCATGTCGGTGGTGACGTCGGCGTAGTTGCCGGAGACGAAGAGGGTTCGAGCGGCGGCGATGATCCGAGCCGCTGTGGCCTCTGATCTGGTCTGAGTGTCTGTCACGCTCTGCGCCATTGCTATTCGACTGTGCCGGTCTACTTCAACCTGTGCCGGTTCACTTGCCGTGTGCCGGTCTACTACCTTGACAACCAACCGACCAACCGACCAACCGACCGACTGACCGGTCGGTGCTATGGTAACGGCGTCAGCAACGGCATGTCAACCCTTCCCCGGGTGCCGGTAGGAGCCCCGGTTTACAATCACAGCAGCGAGGGAGGCAAGGTTGGATCACTTCGAAGTGCGGGTCAACGGTGAGCTTCGAGAGCTCCTCGTGCACCCTCATCGAACCCTCCTCGAGGTGTTGCGTGAGGATCTCGGGCTCACCGGCACCAAACACGGGTGTGAACTCGGCGAGTGTGGTGCCTGCACCGTGCTCGTTGACGGGATCCCCCAGCTGTCATGCCTCACCCTGCCCGCTCAAGTGAGCGGCCGCGAGGTCACAACCATCGAAGGCGTGGCCGACGGGGGAAACCTGCACGCTCTGCAGGAGTCGTTCGGTGCTCTCAACGCGGCGCAGTGTGGCTACTGCACGCCCGGCATGATCGTGACGGCGGCGGCATTACTCGACCGGGAGCCCGATCCCAGCCTCGACCAGATTCGCCACGCTCTCGGCGGCAACATGTGCCGTTGCACCGGCTACCTCAAGATCCTCGAAGCCGTCCAGCAGGCAGCCACCCGGGTGGCACCATCGTGAACGGCCGCGGCCATGGTCACGGTGCCGTCGGTCGACCCGCCGGCCGGGTCGATTCGCTCGGGCAGGTGACGGGCCGCACCGTCTACGCCGACGACCTCATGCTCCCCCGCACCGTGACCGCCAAGCTGCTGCGCAGCCCGCATGCCCACGCCCGGATCGTCAAGGTCGACACCACGGCCGCCGCCGCCCTCCCCGGCGTCCACGCCGTACTCGTCGGCACCGACCTCCCCGTCAAGTATGGGATCTTGCCGGTGAGCCAGGACGAGAACGCCCTGGCCATCGATAAAGTGCGCTACGTCGGCGAACCGGTTGCCGCCGTCGCCGCCGCTGATCCCGAAACGGCCGACGAAGCGCTCGCTCTCATCGAGGTCGAATACGAGCCGCTGCCCGACGTCACAAGCATCGAGGAAGCGCTTGATCCGTCGCAGCCACTGATCCACGGCGAGGGAACCGGCGCCAACGTCGATCGGGAAACCTCGCTCGAATTCGGCGATGTCGAACAAGGTTTCGCGGAGGCCGACCACATCCAGGAGGACACGTACTTCTTCCAGGGCAACAACCACGCCGCTCTGGAGCCCCACGCCACCGTCGCCAGCATGGGCGACGATGGCCGCCTCACCGTGTGGTCCTCCACCCAGGTTCCCCACTATCTGCATCGGATTCTCGCCAAAGTGCTCGAGTTGCCCGCCGGCCAGATCCGCGTGATCGCAACCGCAGTCGGCGGAGGATTCGGCGGCAAGACGGATGTTTTCTCCCACGAAATCGTCGCCGCCCGGCTGGCCCTCACCGTCGGCCGTCCCGTCAAGATCACCCTCACTCGGGAAGACGTCTTCTACGCCCACCGGGGCCGCCACCCGGTGCTGATGAAGGTGCGCACGGGGTTCACGGCGGACGGCCGCATCACCGCCATGTCGTTCCGTTCCTACCTCGATGGGGGCGCCTACGGCAGCTACGGTGCCGCCAGCCTGCTGTACACCGGGCAGTTGCAGACTACGACATACAGCATTCCCCGCTACCAGTTTCAGGGGGTGCGGGTGTTCACGAACAAGCCGCCGTGCGGGCCGAAAAGAGGCCATGGGACACCGCAGGGCAGGTTTGCCATCGAGGCTCACCTCGACAGCGCCGCCGAGGCCTTGGGCATCGACCCGGTTACGTTGCGACGCCGCAACCTGGTTGAACCGTTCTCGCACACCGTGAACCACCTCCGCATCACTAGTTGCGGACTCGCCGAGTGTCTGGACAGCGTCGTTGAAGCCTCTTCTTTCGATGACAAGCACACAGCGCTCCCGGCCGGCCGCGGCATCGGCGTGGCCGTCGGAGCGTACCTCTCGGGCGCCGGGTTCCCGATCTACTTCAACGACATGCCGCAATCGGAGGTGATGCTCAAGGTCGACCGTGGCGGCGGCGTCACCGTATTCTCCATGGCCGCCGACTGCGGCCAGGGCTCGACCACGATGCTGGCTACCGTCGTCGCCGAAGTCCTGGG
>CAMYIJ010000023.1 GCA_947258375.1 uncultured Acidimicrobiaceae bacterium | reverse complement strand
TCGTCACATCAACCCGATCGGCGGTGAACAGGGAACCCGCCTCAGCCGCCACAGCAGCCTCAGCCGGCTGAACAGCCGACACCCCCGGAAGAAACGCCAAACCAGCACAAACCGCGACAACCGCCCCGAAGAATCGACTGCGGCGAGAAAAAGTCAAAGCGTGGCTGCCCATCGGCATCCCCCTTTTATTCGTGACAATGATTTCCACTCCCCCTAGGGCGCCGGCACCCGGACGAACCGTAGGTCACCCTGATTGGCGTCGTAATAGCTGATGTAGGCCGTCCCGGTGTCGTCGACGGCCATGGAAACCCACTGGGTCGATACGAAGTTGTTGTCGATGATGGTTGTGTGCGGCGGATCGGCACAGGCATCGTCGGTGCAGCGAGCCAGCAACAGGTCTGCTGAGCCATACGCCCACAGCAAATTGTCATAGGCGACGATCGGCAGCCCACTGGGCGATAGCCCCAGCGAGGCGTGCATACCCGCGTGTTGGTTGTCCTCGATCTCGTGGTTCGACTTGGGACCGGCACAGTTCGGATCGCTGCATCTGATCACGTGCAGGCGGAATAGCGAGTTCCACTCCGGGTTCTGTTCCTTGACGGCCAGCACCGGATTGCCCTCGGCGTCGAGAACAAGCGACAGCGTCTTGGCGTTCTCGCTGGAACCCTCGTCTGCCACGAGCGCAAGGGAGGCCGAGTCCAGGCAGTTCGGATCGCTGCAGTGTGCCAGTAGAAGTCCACCGTCGAATTGGAAGTCGTACCATTCCCAGGCCGCAACCACCGGATTCCCGATCGAGTCGAGCGCGAGATCGGTCCAACTGATGTCTTGGCCGGGGAACAAGTCGATGCTCGATATCGGCGGGTCGACACAATTGGGGTCCGTGCAATGGGCAATTGTCGAACCGCCCCCGCTCAGGACGGGATTGCCAACGGCGTCGATCTCCAGCGATGTGCCTCCACTGTTGCCGATGATTGGCGGCTGCTCACAGTTGGGATCGACACAATGGACAAGTGGCGGGACGACTACAGGGTTGCCGGCCGCATCGAGTTCCAGGTCGACGTCGCTCCAGCGGTAGAGCTCATCGAGACCAACGGCAGCGAGCGGGAAAGGTCCCGAGAATGCGCCGCAGTCAGGGTCGGAGCAGTGGATCAGCTCAAGCATGCCTGAGTGGTCAACGAAATCGCCGCCTCCGGTTCTGTTGAGATAGACAATGACAGGATTGCCTGCGGCGTCGAGTTCGAGCGACGAGTACCTTCCAACGTCACCGTCGGCAAGCAGGATGACCCCTGAGGCTGTCGGCTCGGCGGCGACGGTGAAGTGGTGCCAGGGCGCGAGAGCGACTTCGTTGTCGTCCGCATCCCACACTCGCACTGAGAGCGAGTAGTCGCCATCCGGCAGTGAGACCTCAAGGGACCACAAGTCGGGAGACCATATCGTGCCAGCCCCCCCGTTGGCGAGAACCGCGTCGAAGCGTCGTATCGTGGATCCGAAGGTCCCGTCTCTTTGCAGCCACTCGCCGCTTGCGCGGTGGCGGACAGCCAGGCTCACACGGAAACCGGCCCTGTCGTCGTAGGCCTCACCCCACAGCACAGTCGGCGTTCCCACCAACGTCGCACCAAAACCGAACCCAGGAGTCACCACCGGTGGATTCTTGGGTGGATTCTTGGCGCATTCGAGCACCAGCAGCCCGACCCGTTCAGCAACGTGCGCTACTTCGGCGTCGGCCGATTTCTCCTCATCAATGCGCACCCGCACCGAACGCACCCGCAACTTGCGATACCGCAGATTGGCGGTATCGCCACCGTTGAGGGTGTTCATATCCCCCAACACACACGGCCGCACATAAGCCCGGTCAAACGAAAAACGAGTAAACGAGTTATTGACGGCTTTGTTGTGCGTCTCCCACCCGACACCATCGCCGGTCCCGTCATCAGAACCCGAACTCCACGCCACCCAATTCACCGTGCCGCCATAAGAACCCGAGTCAGCCTCCTCGGCATGGAGACGGACCGAGAACCCCGACTTCCCCACATTGGTGCGGGAAACAAGACCCGGACCCGACGCCGCCGCCACCACCGTCGACAACAACACCGGCTTCTCCACAAACGGCGCCGCGAAGCCCACGTGGCTGTGCGTCGCGGCAACACTCGAAGTCCCCGCCTCGAGCACCGCCCCCGACACCAACGTGTGCCGACCGGCAGGGACAGCCAGATACGACACCGTCTCGACCGTGTGGTTCCCGTCGAGATATGGCCACTCAGTGAGCCGCACCTCAAAACCCGTCGTCGTGACATTGCGCACCCGGACCGTCACCGGGTCGCGGCCCACCCACGACGCCGGACCCGCCACCACCACCGGCGCCTCCGCGAACGGCGCAGGAAACTCGACATTCGACCACCGCGTTCGTCACATCAACCCGATCGGCGGTGAACAGGGAACCCGCCTCAGCCGCCACAGCAGCCTCAGCCGGCTGAACAGCCGACACCCCCGGAAGAAACGCCATACCAGCACAGACAACAACGAGCCACAAGGCAAGACGTGAGCTTCGGAAAGAAGTCGAAAAACGGGTACCCATCGGTATCCCCCTCGTCTGGATCCCCTCCCCTGCGACCCTCCCAGCTGTCGGGCGAGGAGATCAGTGAATCCAGCTACTGCCACGATCGCGCCGAACCCCTGGCGAGTCAACCAATCGTCACCGGCATCGTCCGGCTAGCGTCTCGACAATGGAAATCGAGATCCGCACCGCTCGTGCCGAGGACGTCGATGGGATTGCCGAACTCATCGGCGATCGAATCGGTGACGAGGACGCGGCAGAAGCGGAAATCGCTCTCAGCGACCCGAACTTCGACAACAACCGCTGGTTCGTGGCCACCGACGGCGAGGCGATCCTGTCTACCGCGGCAATCTTCCCGGGCCAGTTGCGGTTCGGTGGAACTGCAATGCTGGCCGGCGCCATCGAGTTCGTTGCAACCAGAGAGAGCGCCGAGGGCCGCGGCCTCGTGCGCCGGCTCCTCGATGAAATCCATGGGACCGCGTCCGGGCGCGGCGAGATGCTGCAATGGATCGTGGGCATCACGTACTTCTACCGGCGCTTCGGCTACGAGTACGCCATTCCGGTCGACGGGATGCACCTCTTTGGCGCCGGCCAAGCTCCTCAGATGCCTGCCGGTTGGTCCGTCCGGCTCGCCGCCGACGACGAGATCGCCAAGATCTCCAAGGCGCAGGACTCCTTCGCCGGCGCCGCCGACGTGGCGATCACCGGGACCAAGTGGTCGTGGGACATGTACCACCGCTCGCCCAACTATCAGGTCGTGGTTGCCGAAGGTCCCCGAGGTCACGGCTACGGCCGCATTTACGTCTGGGAAGATGACCGGTATCTGACCGACGTGGTCGCTCCATCCGCAGAGGCGGCCGCCGCCCTCGTCAACTCGGCGAGCGAAGACGGGGAACGGGACCTGTCCGTGATGAGCCGGCTGGGCGCCCGCCGCTCTCTCGACACGATCGCTCCGTGGACTCCGTCACATGACGCCTACTACCTGCGGACCGCCGACCCGGTTGCGCTGCTCGAAGTGCTCCGGCCAGAACTCAGCCGCCGCCTCAAAGCTGCCCCGGACGACGGGCTCGAAGGAGACGCTCTCATCTCGCTGTACGGCTCGTCCATTCGCTTCAAGTACGGATCGGGCCGGGTGGGGCCAATGCGCCGGGAGGGTGCAGTGCCCGGGCCAATCAGCGAAGGCGGCTCGGGGGTGGCGCCCGACCAAATCGTCTCCTTGATTCTGGGCCCCCTCGGCGCCGCCGGCCTGGCCGAACTACACCCGGACGTCAACCTCGGAGAGCAGGAAGAGCTGATGCAGATCCTGTTTCCACCACAAACCTGCGACGTGCACAGCTGGGTGGTTCCTTAGAGCTGCGCGGCCCGATCGCGCAGCACGTACTTCTGCACCTTCCCAGTTGAAGTCTTGGGCAGCTCGCCGAAGACCACCGCCTTCGGCGCCTTGTAGTGGGCGATGCGCTCTCGAACGTGGTCGATGATGTCCGCCTCGGTGGCGGTGGCACTCGGCTTCAGCCCCACATATGCCACGGGTACCTCGCCCCACTTGTCGTCGGGGCGGGCGATGACCGCCACCTCGAGCACCGCGGGATGGCCGGCGATCGCCTGCTCAACTTCGATGGAGGCGATGTTCTCCCCACCGGAAATGATGATGTCCTTGGAGCGATCCCGAATCTCCACGTAGCCGTCGGGGTGCATCACTGCCAGGTCGCCCGTACGGAACCATCCATCCGGAACCGCCTTGTCTGTCGCTTCGGCGTCCTTGTAGTAGCCGGCCATCAGGGTGTTCCCCTGCAGGGCGATCTCGCCCATCTGCTCGGCGTCTGCGGCGACATCGTTGCCGGCTTCATCGACGACGCGCGCCTGTTGCGATGTCAGCCAGCCGACTCCCTGACGCGCCTTGACCTGCGCCTGCTCTGGGATCGACAGGGAATCCCACTCCGGCTGCCACTCGCAGATGGTGGCCGGCCCGTAGGTCTCCGTCAGGCCGTACAGATGGGTGACGTTCATGTTGAGTTCGGCCATCCGCTCGAGGATGGCCGGCGAGGGCGGTGCTCCCCCGGTGGCTATCTCGATCGTTCGGGGAACCGGCCCCTCATCGGCGGCCGGGTCGTACGCGACCATGGTGAGCACGGTCGGAGCACCGTTGAAGTGCGTGACCCCTTCCTCTCGGATCAGGCGCCAGATCTCCCCTGCATCCACGTGGGGCAGACAGAGGTGGGTGGCACCGGCCGCGGTCACGCCCCACGTGTAGCACCAGCCATTGCAGTGGAACATCGGCAGGGTCCACAGGAAGACGGACGACGTGTCGAGCTTGGCGTGATAGGCACCGGCCAAAGCATTCAGGTAGGCACCACGATGGCGGTAGATGACACCTTTGGGTTGGCCGGTCGTGCCACTCGTGTAGTTGAGAGCAAGCATGGCGCGCTCGTCGGCAACCTGAATCGATGCGGGCGACGCTGCGGTCACCATCGAATCGTATTCGCCGCCCGGCCCATTGGCCTCGATGGCATCGACCTCGTGGTCGACCAGCTCGAGCAGCGCAGTGACGACGTCGGCAAACATGTGGTCGTAGATGAGCGTCCGCGCCCCGGAATGACCGACGATGTACGCGAGTTCCGGCGGGGCGAGGCGGTAGTTCATTGCCACCAGGACTGCGGCCGCTTTGGGAACGCCATTGTGGGCTTCCAGCGGGATGCGATTGTTGGGGGCCAGCACGGCGACGCGGTCCCCCGGGTTGACCCCCCGGGCGATGAGCGCTCCGGCGAGCCGGTCGCACCGCTCGCGGAACTCGCGGTAGGTGTATCGCAAATCCCCGTCGATCACAGCGACCCTATCGGCGAACACAAGCGCCGAACGGTCGAGAAACGAAGTCGGTGTCAGCGGGACATCCCAGGCTTCCCTCAATTCCGGCCACCTTTCTCGAGACGGGCCACCCTAAACGGCTGCTACCTTCACTGCACAAGGCGATTGGAGGAACACCGATGGACACGAAGATCACGCTTGCCGAATCGGAAATGCCCACGCGGTGGTACAACATCGTCCCAGATCTTCCCGAACCGCCTCCTCCGGTTCTGCACCCCGGCACACATGAGCCCGTAGGGCCAGACGACCTCGCGCCCCTCTTCCCGATGGCTTTGATCATGCAGGAGGTGAGTCAGGACAGCTTTGTGGATATCCCGGAGGAGGTGCTCGACATCTACCGGCTGTGGCGGCCGAGCCCGCTCTACCGGGCGCACCGCCTCGAGAAAGCTCTCGATACCCCGGCACGGATCTACTACAAGTACGAGGGCGTCAGCCCCGCCGGCAGCCACAAGCCGAACACGTCCGTTCCCCAGGCGTTCTACAGCGCCCAGGAGGGCGTCAAGAAGATCACGACCGAGACCGGGGCCGGCCAGTGGGGGTCGGCACTGGCTTTCGCCTGCTCGCTGTTCGGTCTCGATTGTGAGGTATGGCAGGTGCGGGCGTCGTACGACCTCAAGCCCTACCGCAAGATCATGATGGAAGCGTGGGGAGCGACGGTGCATCCGAGCCCGTCCGATCTCACGTCCGCCGGCCGGGCGATTCTCGAAGACCACCCGGACAGCCCCGGGAGCCTCGGCATCGCGATCAGCGAGGCGGTCGAAGCCGCGGCGCCGCATCCAGAGATCCGGTACGCGCTCGGTAGCGTCCTCAATCACGTGCTCATGCACCAGACGATCATTGGCGAGGAAGCCCTGCTCCAGCTGGCCAAGGTCGACGAGCAGCCCGATCTCCTCGTGGGCTGCACCGGCGGCGGATCGAACTTCGGCGGACTGTCATTCCCGTTCCTGCGAGAGAAGATGGCAGGGAACATGAACCCGACGATCCGGTGCGTGGAGCCGGCAGCCTGCCCGTCGCTCACGAAGGGCGAGTACCGCTACGACTTCGGCGACACCGCGGGCATGGCCCCGCTGGTGAAAATGCACACCCTGGGCCACGACTTCGTACCCGACCCAATTCACGCCGGTGGCCTGCGCTACCACGGCATGGCGCCGCTTGTGTCGCATCTCTATGAGCTGGGCCTGGTCGAGGCCGAAGCGATCCACCAGAAGGAGTGCTTCGATGCCGGAATCGCATTTGCCCGCACAGAGGGCATCTTGCCGGCACCCGAGCCGACACACGCCATTGCCGCCGCGGTGCGAGAGGCCAATCGCTGTAAGGAGACGGGCGAGGAGAAGGTCATCCTCACGGCTCTGTGCGGCCACGGCCACTTCGACCTGGCGTCCTACGAGGCATACCTGTCAGGAGAGCTCATCGACTACGACTACCCCGAGGCGGCGGTAGCCGAGGCAATGGAGCGGGTGCCTGTGATCGCCGACTAGGTCATTCGGCGATCACGTCGAAGGCCCGGTAGGGGCTCATCTCACCCCAGTTGCCCACGGCGTCGACCGCCAGCGCCGCCAGGTTGTATTGGCCAATTGGTAGCTCTACCTCGAAGTACCAGGCCACCTCGGGTGTCGACCATCCGTCGCCGCTGGCGTAGAACCAGGAGAAATTCGGACCCCACGACACCTTGTCTGCCTGGAGCCAGTTCTTGGTGACCCGGTCACGGATCGCCACCCGCACCGCCTCGACCCCGGTGGCGTCGGTCGCGGTGCCGGTGAGAAGCACCGGGCTGAAGAACTCTGTTCGCGGGGCGAAGTCGGCGTCGACCTGTGGTGCAGTGGCGTCGGAGGCGACCACGAAGTGCCGGTAGGGAACAATGTCGACCCAATTGCCGTCGTAGTCGAAGGCGCGGGCCGCCAGCGAGTAGTTGCCGTTGTCCAGGTGGACCTCGAGCGCCCATACCGTTGACGGTGCGTCGGGTGGTGATAGCTCAGCGGGCATCTGATTGAACGCACCCCACGTTGTCTTGTCATCCTGCAGCCACAGCCCCCGGTCACGGTCCTTGATTCCGACCAGTACCTGTTTGATTGCGTTGTCGTCCTGCGCCACACCGGTGAAGGTCAGGTCGTGCTCGGCGAACACGTGCCCGAAATCGAAGTCGGCATCGACGAACATCTCGGCGATCGTTTCAGCAAGTTCAATGGAGCCCGAGTCGCATCCCGAACCCATCGGCCGGGTTGCACCCAGCTGATCGACAGTCTGCGTACATTCCGACACCGGCACCTGATTGACGACGGGCGAGCCGGCAAGCGGCTCGTAGTGGTCGACGTATCCAGCCGGGTCGACAACAGGGGTGAGCTGCGGATCGAAACAGTGCCCACTACTGCAGTCTTGGCCCGGATTGCCGGTGAATATCGAGTTGACCAGTGGGGTCTCCGGCGGGGATTTCATCTCGTAGAAGGGTGCGCCCCCGGTGTTTTCGGTAATGGTCGCATGATCCACCGCCACGAAGGCGTCCACGTTGTCTATCGCCGAGCCTCGCGGCGCGGCATTGCGGCCGAGTGTGGAATTTGTGACGAAAAGACGCCCGTTCCGCGCGCCACCCCAGCGGTTGGCCACGCCGCCGCCGAGGACTGTTGCCGTATTGTTGGAAGCTGTGGATTGTGTGATCCAGACGTCGCTACCGGTGTTGAATACGCCACCTCCGTAGTGGTTCGCCAAATTGAAGGCCACGGCGCTACGAAACAGCGTGGTGCTCGAACCTTCGGCATTGGAAATGCCGCCGCCACTGTTGCCCGTGTTGTTGGTGACCCTGGAGTTCACCAGTTCAACCGTGGAGCCCTTCGCCAGAATGCCTCCACCATTGGCGGCCGCGGTGTTGCCGTCAACCACCAGGTTGTCGGCCGTTAGCGAGGCGCCGCTGCGCAGCGCAATCCCACCGCCGCCGATTGCGACGGAGTTGCTCGTGATAGCGGAATCGGTCAGCACGATCGTGGCGCCGTCGGCCGAAATGCCGCCGCCCTCGACGGCCTGGCTGCCGCTGACATACAAGTCGGTGGCGGCCATGTGCGCTCCGGCCTCCAGGCGAATCGCGCCGCCGAGGTGGGCCTCACTCCCGATCATGCCAACCTCGTCAAAAGTCATGCTGGTTGGACCGTCCTGGCCTGCGCGGCCGCTGGCTATGGCACCACCGAACCTCGCACGGTTCCCCTCGAAGCCCACGTCCCAGAGCACAACCTCCCCGAGGTTGAAGATGGCTCCGCCGCGGTCTCGCGGAGCGGCGTTGTCGCTGAACCGTGAGAATCCGATATCGACGGTACCCAGGTTGTAGATCCCGCCGCCTCCGCCATCGCCCCCTCCGTCGACGACGACGCCTCCCTCTATGCCAGAGTCCCATATTCCGAGATCGCCGGCGTTGTATATCGCTCCGCCCGCAATGGTCGCCCGGCTGCCGCCTATCGAAGATTCGCCGATATAGAGGCCGCCCTCGTTGTAGATGGCGCCCCCGTACTCGGCGACGCCGCCGTCGATTTCTATCCAACTCATACCGACACCGACACCCGGGAGGATGTGCACTACAGGGCCGGATCCTCCGCCATCGATATGTCCCCCACCAAAGGCGTCGATGTACAGATCCTTGTCGATCACCACGTTCTCGACGCACGTTCCGGACAAATAGAGATCGTCGCCCGGCGATGCCGCATCGATGGCGTCCTGGAGGCTTTCCTCCGGACAGTTGACGTAATCAGGCTCCGGGAAGTCCTCCCCGACAGCGGCCGGTACCCCCGGGATAAAGACAAGCGCCGTCACCAGCGCAACAGTGGAAATCGATACTCGGCGGCGATGTGTGGATCGGGAGCCCATCACACGTGTCCCCTTCGCTATGGACCCACCACACCCGCCACCCTCTCCCTCAGATGTCGGCGAGGGGGTCGGTGTATCCAGCGCAACCAGCATCGCGCTACACCCATGTGGCGTCAATGACCTAGAAAAGCCCTGGTGGGGGATCCATTCGCGCGATGCCGCCCGAAACATCGACCTCGATGACGATCGCGGCGACAAACGGCACCTCGACGACGCTCCCGTCGGGCGTCGTGACGGCCAGCCGGTCCTGGGCGGCGCCGGTGATGACACCGGTCACCCGGCCGAGCGTCTCGCCGGCAACATCCACCACTTTCAGGCCTTCGAGATCCTCTGGCCAGAACTCGTCCTCGTCGAGTTGGCGGCGTTCGGCATGATCGATGGTGAAAGTGACTCCGCGCAGAGCTTCGGCCGCGTTGCGGCTGCCGATCTGACGCAGCCCAAGCAGGATGCCCTCGCTGTGGGGCCGGACCTCGGCAATATCGAGGACCCTGGGCGGCGTCTCGTCGGTTTGGAAGGTCGCGCCTACGACAAAACGATCAGGGTCGTCCGAAAGCGATCGGACCAGCACGTCGCCGCGCAGACCGTGGGCGCGCCGTACGTATCCGACTGGAATGCGGTCCGGTGTGTCGGCAGTCAGCGGCTGCCCGCCTCAGTCGAGAAACTCGACCTGGACGTCAAGGCCTTCCTCGTCTCCGGCAGCTCGCGCCACGGTGCGGATCGCCTTCGCGACGCGCCCCCGGCGGCCGATTACACGACCCATATCCGACTTGGCGGTGCGAACTTCGGCCAGGACGGCGTCCTCGCCGTCTTCGACGACCTCGACTTCGATCTCTTCGGGGTTGTCGACGATGTTGGACACCACGTATGTGACGACCTTCTCTACGATCTCGCCACTCATGTTGTCTCCTCAGCGGTTTCTTCGGGTTCTGTTCCTTCTGCGGGGGCCGCGCCCTCGGCCTGCAAGTCGTCCAGCATCACCGGTGCGGGCTCTTCCGCTACCGGCTCCGGCGCTGCCTCAGCCTGCAAGTCATCGAGCATGACAGGTGCCGGCTCCGCAGTCGCAGCCTCGGCCTGTATGTCGTCCAGCATCACTGGCGCCGGCTCCGGTGCAGCCTCGACAGCCGGTGTCGCCTCGATGGTATGGATATCACCCTTGGCAACACGGAAGCGCGTCCAGGCTCCGGAGATCTCGAGCAACTTCTTGGCTCGCTCCGTCGGCTGGGCTCCTTTGTTGAGCCAGTCGAGTGCCCGATCGTTGTCGATCTCGACGATTGAAGGGTCCTCGCGGGGGTCGTAGCGACCAATCTGTTCGATGTAGGCACCGTCGCGCGGCTTGCGCGAGTCCATGACCACAACGCGGTAGCTGGGCTGCTTCTTTCTGCCCACCCGCGTCAGGCGGATCTTTACGGCCATTCATTCACCTCTTTTTAATGCGTCCCATTCCGGGCAGTGAGAGCCCCGGTATCGGGCTCTTGCCACCGGAGATGGCTTTCATCATCTTCTGCGCTTCCGCGAACTGCTTGAGGACCTGGTTTACGTCCTGGGGGCGAGTTCCGGAACCGCTAGCAATACGCCGCTTGCGGCTCCCGTTAATGAGCTTCGGGTTACGACGCTCAACAGGCGTCATCGATCGTATGATCGCTTCAACCCGGCCGAGATCCTTGTCGTTGACCTCGACGTCACGCAAGGCATCCCCTGCGCCGGGCAGCATCTTAACCAGCTGTTGGAGCGGACCCATCTTTCGGATCTGTTGGAACTGCTCCAGGAAGTCGTCGAGGTCGAATGAGGCAGTCCGCATCTTCTCCACGGCAACGGCCGCCTGCTCCTCGTCGAAGGCCGACTCCGCCTTCTCAATGAGCGTCATGACGTCGCCCATTCCGAGAATCCGATCGGCCATGCGGTCCGGGTGGAAGACGTCGAGGTCGTCAAGGCCCTCCCCGACACCGACGAACTTGATTGGCTGACCGGTTACCTCGCGGGCCGAGATGGCAGCTCCGCCGCGGGCATCGCCGTCGAGCTTGGTCAGGAGCAAGCCGGTGAGCTCCGTGTACTCGAGGAAGCCTTTGGCGACATTTACTGCCTCCTGGCCGGTCATCGCGTCGACGGTCAGCAGAACCTCATCAGGATCGGCTGCCTTGCGAACCGCCGCCAGCTCACCCATCAGCTCCTTGTCGATCTGGAGGCGGCCCGCGGTGTCGATGATCACAACGTTGTTGCTTTCCGCCCGGGCGTACTTCAGCGCGGCCTTCACCAGCCTCGTGGCCTTCGCCTTGCGGTCCACGTAGACCGGAACTCCCACCCGGCGCCCGAGGGTTTCGAGCTGGTCGATGGCCGCCGGCCGCTGGAGGTCGGCGGCGACGAGCAGAGGGCGGCGGCCTTTCGACTTGAGCAACTTGGCGAGCTTGGCCGCGGAAGTCGTCTTGCCCGAACCCTGGAGACCGGCGATGAGGATCACCAGCGGTGGCGCCGACGGCTTCACCAGGGGCGCTTCCTCTCCAAGCGTCACCTTGAGCTCTTCATGAACGATCTTGATGACCTGCTGGCCCGGCGTGAGGCTCTTGAGGACATCTGCCCCCATGGCGCGCTCCTTCACCCGGGCAAGCAGCGCCTTGGCGACGGCGACGTTGACATCGGCTTCGAGCAGCGCCAGGCGCACCTCGCGCAACGATGCGTCTATGTCGGCTTCGTTGAGTCGGCCTTTGCCCCGCAAACGCGTAAAGGCATCGCCGAGACGTTCAGTCAGTGAATCAAACATTCACCGGAAGTTTACGAGACGTCGCAACCTCCGCTGTCGTCTGCTGGGTCAGCAGCGTACGGAATGACCACCATGCGATAACGGCAAGACCCACCGCGGCCAGCTCCAGCCGTGCCCCCAGGAGTGAATCGGCGATCAGCGCAATCGCCCAGGCGACAAAGGCCCATGAAGCAAGCAGGGCGCCAACCAGGATCCATTGCGGCCGTTGGCCGGGCCGTGCCGCCCACAAAGCTCCGATGGCTACAGCGAGCAACATCCAGTCGTAGGCGAGAAGGTGCGATGGAATCCAGACCGCCGCGAAGACTCCGGCGGCGAACATGGCAGGAAGGTCATCGCCGCACCGCCGTTGCACCGCTGCGATGGCTCCGATGCCGAGGCCCGCAGACAGCAGAGCTACGACCGTGGCCGGCAGGGTAGGTGCCACCCCAAGTGCCGCGTCCGCGATCGAGAAGCCGGACGGGAACGTGCTCCCATGGAGGGCTCCCAACGTCGCCTCCCGAAAACCCGAGAAGGAACCCGGCGTCATCACAAAGGCGATGAGCGATGCGAGGCCTCCCGTCCCCGCCATCGTCACCAGGGCCGTCCTGTGTTTCAGGCCACCAATGAGCCACCACAGCATCACGGCAACGGCGAACTGCGGCTTGAGAACGAGCACCGCACCGACGAGGCCGGCCTCGAACTGCCGATCTCTGGCAAGCAGCCAGTAGATCAGCCCGAAGACCAGCGCCCACACGAACGAGAGCTGGCCGAGTCGAAGCGTGAGCAGGCCGGGCAGGGTGGCCACCGCCAGGAAGGTGGCCAGCCGCGGACGGAGGACACCGACAAATCTGAAGGCACCGGCCAACGCGACCAAGCTCACGACGCTCATCAACAACCATGCCGTCGGCTGAGATAACCCGGCGGTCGGCGCAAAGATGTACGCCAAACCCGGCGGGTTCCGGTAGTAGGCGAGATCGTGCTCGATCAGCTGGCCCTTCGTCTCGCTGAAGGCAGCGGTAAATGCCGCTGGGTCGTATAGCTGTGACCCGAGATCCTCCGCAACAAGTCCCCCGGCGGTACGGAAGACCGCTAGATCCGTGCCGAGGACATTGCCGTCGATGTCCTTGTCGAAGCCTCCGATGGCGATAGCGATCAGCCACGTCGCCCAGATGATGATCCCGATGGCCGACGCGGCGCCAATAGCGCGCTTTCGAATGCCTTCCTGCAAGGTAACTCACCCCCTATGAGTAACCGCTCCCTAGAGGCACCGTACACATAGGCCGTCCGCGAATGCGCAGCGGACTGCCGAAGAGTTAGCGTGGCGTAGCCCAATTCGAAGGAGCCCTTCACCGTGAATCTCACCGTCATCGACCACCCGCTGGCCCGACACTCGTTGACAGTCCTGCGAGATGCGACGACCGATCCGCAGGATTTCCGAAATGCCGCCAAGCGCCTCACGTACGCCCTCGTCATGGAGGCGACGAACAGGATCCCCCTGCGGAAGTTCGAGATTGAAACGCCGTTGGAGAAGACGGCGGGGTACGCCCTGGGTGACGTCGTAGCGGTCGCGGTGCTGCGGGCCGGGCTGGGGCTGCTCGATGCAGTGCTCGAACTCATCCCCGACGTCAAAGTGGGATTTGCCGGCGTGCAGCGCGATGAAGCGACCGCGATGCCTCAGGAGTACTACGCGAAGATGCCTCCGATGGAGGGGGCCTCGGTGCTCGTGCTCGAGCCGATGCTCGCCACCGGAGGGTCTCTGTCATGGGCCTGTGGCAAGGTCAAGGAATCCGGGGCCAAGGACATCACGGCGCTCTGCGTCGTGACCGCGCCAGACGGTGTGACCCGCATGTACGAGGATCACCCCGACGTCCGGATCGTGGCGGCATCGCATGACCGGGAACTCAACGACAAGTACTACATCGTGCCCGGCCTCGGCGACATGGGTGACCGGCTATTCGGGACCCTGTGAAGGACGTTCCCGCCGATGGGGACAGGCTCGAAGCTCTGGCCAGGGCCTACGACGGCGATGTCGCCCGGCGCCACAGGGGCAGCCTCGAATGGCGCCGCGAGCTCCTCGACGATTGGTCCCGCCGGCTGACGCCACGGGTCCGCATCCTCGAACTGGGAGCGGGCACGGGTCAGGCCTCGGCTCACCTCGCTGCCGCGGGATTCGAGTTGCTAGCGCTCGACCTGTCGCCGGGCAACGTTGACAAGTGCCGCCAGCGAGGGCTCGCGGCTGTGGTAGCCGATATGGGCAGGCTCGAGGACATCGACGATCCGCTGTTTCATCCGCCATATGACGCTGCCTTCGCGATCAACTCGCTGATTCACTTCCCGAAGGCCCAGCTCGACGGCGCTCTCGGCTCAATCGCCGCCGCTCTCGGGCCGGGCGCTCCCCTGCTCTTCACCTTGTGGGGAGGCGAAAGCAGCGAGGGCATATGGGAGGACGATTGGTGCGATCCGCCCCGCTTCTTCTCCTTCTTCGACGATGACGAGGCCGGCCAACTCGAATTCACCGCGTTCGACACCGTGGGATTCAGGATCCTGGACAACTCGGACAGTGAGGGGCTCCACAGCCTCGTCTTCGAGTTGCGGGCGAGCTAGGAGCCTGCTGGGTAATCAGGCTCCTAAGAGAGCAGCAGCTTCTCGACGCGGCGGCCGGCGATAGTGAGTCCGATCAGGCCCATGGTGAGTAGGAAGGCGATGTGGCCGAGCATGCTCCAATCGAAGATGCCCAGAGTCAGGCCGCGGATCAGATCGACGCCGTGATAGAGCGGCGAAACCCGGGCCACCGCCTGGAGCCAGCCCGGGTAGACGCTGAGCGGATAGAAGGTCCCGGAGAACAGGAACAACGGCAACGTCACGAGGGTCACCATGTCGAAGTCTTGCCACGAACGCATGAACGTCGTCGTCGCCATTCCGACACCGGCGAAGCCGAACCCGATCAGCAGGGCGGCCGGGAGGGCCATCAGCCCCCACCACGACGGCATCAGCCCACCGAGGAGCATCACGATCAGGAATCCGATGGCATACAGGGCGCCGCGCAGCAGCGACCACCCGATCTCGCCGACTGCCACATCGCCCGGGGCCAGCGGGGTCGCCAGCATCGCGTCGTAGATCCGGCCGTACTTCAGCTTGAAGAAGATGTTCATGGTGGACTCGAAGACGGCGCCGTTCATGGCGGATGCGGCCAGCAGGCCCGGGGCGACGAACTCGGCATAGCTAACGGGCACTCCCCCACCGCTCGTGACGTCGCCGACGAGCTGGCCGATACCAACACCGATCGAGAAGAGGTAGAACACCGGCTCGAAGAACCCGCTGACGACAACCGTCCACATGCGGCGATATACGAGCATGTTGCGCTCGATCAGCCGCACGGAATTGTGCGCGCCGAACCTGATGGGTGGAACGATTCGCCGGGGGAGGGTGCCCGACATCATATGACCATGCGCTTGCGTAGCTGGCGCGCGGCCAGGAGAGACCCGACGACGATCCACAGCCCCAGGTAGCTGAAGTGCAGCCAGGTCGGCAGCATTGGGTCGAAGCTGAGAGCCCTCGCTCTGGTGAGCTCAACGCCGTGCCACAAAGGCGTCGCATATGCAATCGGCTGCATCCAGCCCGGCAGTTGGGTGACCGGGAAGAAGGTACCCGAGAAGAGGAACATCGGCATGATGCCAAATCGAAAGAGGCTCGTCAGGCCTGTGTGGTCGCGTGTCGTTGCCGAGAACGCCGTGACCGATGCTCCGAACGCGAGCCCGGTGACGATCGCCGGGATGATGGCCCGAACCGCCTCGGCGACCCCGGTGGCGCCGAACAGCACCATCACAAAGCTGAAGATCGTCGTCATCATCAGCAGCCGTATCGTCACCCACAGCAGATGGCCGGTCACCAGATCGCGCACCGCAACCGGTGTGGCCAGGACGGCTTCGTAGGTTCGGCGCCATTTGATGCCGGCCATAACGGGCCAGGCGGCATCGCCGGCCCCCGTCTGCATGGCCGACGCCGCCAGCAAACCCGGAGCCAGGAATGTGAGGTAGTCGAATCCGTCGAGTGCCTGACGGCCGGACCCCTGATCGACGAGGACTCCCAAACTGACACCCATCGCAGCCAGGTACAGGATCGGGTTGAGGAAGGTCGAGATGATGCTGCCTCGCCAGACACGCCGATACGTCCTGGCATGGTTCTCGACTACGCGCAATGTCTCGGTCGCCGCCATCAGTCGATCAGTGACCTTCCGGTGAGGCGCAGGAACACGTCCTCGAGCGAGCTGCGGCGCGCCAGCACGGACTCCGGTTCCAGCCCGCGAGTCCACACTTCGTGGCTCGTGGCGTCCCCGTCGTCGGTGTAGAGCAGCACTCGATCCGGCAGTATCTCAACCCGCTTGGCGAGACCTTCGAGCCGTTCGGCGATGTCCGCCTTGGCTTCGTCCGGGAAGCGCACCTCGAGCACCTCCTTGGTGGAGTACTGGTCGATCAGGCCTCGCGGCGAGCCTTCGGCCGCGATCTTGCCCTTGTCCATCACGACGAGCCGGTCGCACAGCTGCTCGGCCTCGTCCATGAAGTGGGTGGTGATGATCAGCGTCACTCCCTGCTGTTTCAAGCGGTACAGGCGATCCCACAGCAGGTGACGCGCCTGAGGGTCGAGGCCCGTCGTCGGCTCATCGAGGAGCAGCAACTCCGGCTGGTTGATCAATGCCCGGGCTATCGTCAGGCGACGTTTCATGCCTCCCGACAGTGACTCCACCTTGTCGTGACGGCGCTCGGTCAATTCGGCAAAGGCGAGCAGCTCCTCGATCCGCGGCCACAGCGCGGCGCGCGAGAACCCGAAGTAGCGGCCGTAGATCAGGAGGTTCTCGTCGACCGGTATCTCTTCATCGAGATTGTCCTGCTGGGGAACGACTCCGATGCGAGCCCGGATGGTGGCGCCTTCGCTCTCCGGATCCATCCCGAACACGCTCAGGTCGCCGCCGTTGATCGGCGATACGGCACCGATCATGCGCATCGTCGAGCTCTTCCCGGCGCCGTTGGGGCCGAGAAAACCGAAGGCCTCACCGCGCCGGACCTCGAAGTCGACCGCGTCGACCGCGGTGAACTCTCCGAATCGTTTGGTGAGGCCCCGCGCTTCGACGAGGGGGGAACCATCCACGCCATCAGCCTACTGGCCGTTACGATTCTGCCAATGGAGAGCGACGACGCGTCATTCACAAACTCGGTGATCGAAGTGCTCGCTCGGCTTCAGCCCGGCGAGGTGATGGCATACGGCGAAGTGGCCGCCGAAGCCGGCTTCCCGGGGGCGGCCCGGGCGGTCGGCAACCTCTTGCGCATGACGCCGGATCTTCCCTGGTGGCGGATAGTCACCGCCAACGGCCGGCTCGTACCCGGCCACGAAGCCGAGCACGCGGCCCTGTTGAGAAGCGAAGGCGTCCGTGTGGCCCGGGGGCGGGTGACCCGCCGTTGAGCGCAATACTCAACTTCCCCAGTTGACCAAAGGAGAGTGGAGGCCGGATGGCGACCCATTCGATAGTCGAACTGATCAGACGCAAACGTGACGGAGCCGAACTAACGGCAGATGAGGTCGCGTGGATCATTGCCGCATTCACTTCCGAGGACATTCAGAAGTACCACATGTCGGCTCTGCTCATGGCAATCATGTTCCGTGGGCTGACCGACGGTGAGCTGACAGCCTGGACCGAGGCGATGCTGCACTCGGGCGAGGTTCTCGACCTGGCGTCGGTGCCCGCACCGAAGATCGACAAGCACTCAACGGGTGGCGTCGGTGACAAAGTGTCGATCCCCCTCGCTCCGATCGTCGCAGCCTGCGGAGTGGCGGTACCAATGATGTCCGGTCGGGGCCTCGGCCATACCGGCGGCACCCTCGACAAGCTGGAGTCGATTCCCGGGTTCTCGCCCAACATCCTTCCCGCCGACTTCGTCAGCGGCCTTCTCGAGCACAACCTGGTGCTGGCGGGCCAGACCTCCACGCTCGTGCCGGCCGACAAGGCTATCTATGCACTGCGCGACGCCTCCGGCACCGTTCCTTCGATCGCCCTGATTGCCTCCTCGATCATGTCCAAGAAGCTCGCAGAAGACCTCGACGGTCTCGTACTCGACATCAAGGTGGGCCGGGGGGCCTTCATGAAGACCGTCGACGAGGCGACCGAGCTTGCCGAGACCATGGCAACCATTGGGCGCCGCTACGGGACCGCCACCGTGGCGCACCTCACCGCGATGGATCAGCCACTTGGCGACAGGGTCGGGAACGCCCTCGAAATCGAAGAGTCTCTCGAGATCCTGCGCGGCGGAGGTCCGGCCGACATGGCCGAGATCACCACAACACTGGCAGTGGAGATGCTCGTCCTTTCGGGCATAGCTCGCGACGCCGATGCTGCGATTTCCATGGTGCGGCGGGTTGTGGGCAATGGTGCCGCGCTGCGCAAGTTCCGTGACGTCGTCGCGGCTCAAGGGGGCGATCCCGAGATTGTCGACGGCACGAGACCGCTTGTCAGCGCTCCTCACCGCCACACCCTCCATGCCCGATCGGCCGGCTTTGTCCGCGAATGCGACGCATTGGCGATCGGGATGGCCGTTGTCCGTCTCGGTGGCGGCCGGGTCGCAGCCGAGGACTCCATCGACCCCGCGGTCGGTGTGGTATTGGCCGCCAAGATCGGTGATGTTGTCGCCGAAGGTGACGAGTTGGCGACGGTGCACTACTCGACGTCGGACCAATTGGCCTCGGCACTCCCCCTACTCGAACAAGCGTGGGCCATCACCCCTGACCCGGTCGAGGCCCCCCCGTTGCTGATCTCCCGCATATCCGGCAGGTGAGCAGGTAGCCTCGGCCCATGACTTACGAAGCAGCTGAAGCTGCCGCGCAGGCGATCGGCGAAGCGAGCGGCCGTGAGGCCCATGATGTCGGCCTCGTTCTCGGCTCCGGCCTGAGCGGATTCGTCGACGACCTTCCCGGTGCGGTGGCCATGGCCACCGCCGACATCGGCTTCACGCAACCGAAGGTCGTGGGACACGTGGGCCGGGCAGTCTCGGCCGAAGTCGGGGGCACCCGGCTTCTCGCCTACGCCGGAAGGGTGCATGCCTACGAGGGCTGGGACCTCTCTGATGTCGTGCTGGGCGTGCGGGCGATGGCGCTGGCCGGATGCCAAACGGTGATCCTGACCAACGCGTCGGGAGGAATCGGCGCCGGGCTCCAGCCGGGCGATCTGGTGGCGATCTCCGATCACATGAACACCATCGGCCGCGATCCGCTCGTCGGAGAGAACGATGACAGACTGGGCCCGCGATTCCCGGATATGTCCACGGTGTATCCCCAGAATCTGCGCGATGTCGTCGCCACGGCCGCGGCAGCCGTCGGGATCGAGTACAAGGAGGGCGTGTACGCCTGGCAGCTCGGGCCCAGCTATGAGACTCCGGCCGAGATCGAGGTGCTGCGACGGCTGGGGGCCGACATGGTGGGGATGTCAACCGTCCCAGAAGCGATTGCCCTGGCCCACATGGGAGTTCCGATAATCGGGATCTCGCTGGTGACCAATCTGGCCGCGGGCATCGGGACCGAACCGCTTTCCCACGAGGAAGTTACCGAGACCGCCGGCCAAGCGAGAGCCAAGTTCACTGCCCTGCTCAAGGACCTCATCCCTCGCATTCCGCTCGCCTGAACACGTCTTTGCGGCATCGGACAAACCGCGTAACATCGCAGCGTCTCAACCAGGAGTGCCAAGCGTATGAAAATCGTCGTCTGCGTCAAGCAGATCCCGGACCCAGCCTCGCCGTATCAGTTGGACCCGGAGAGTTACTTCGTGGTCCGACCCAACGACCAGGTTCTCGATGACACAGACCGATACGGAGTCGAAGTCGCTCTGCAACTCTCTGATGAGCTGGGTGAAGACGCCTCGGTGACACTGCTCTCGATGTCGCCGGGAGGCAGCCAGCAGGGCATCCGCCAGGCGTTGGCGATGGGGGCCGACGGGGCGATCCTCATCGAGGATGAAACCCTGCGGGGCGCCGACGCCCTGACCACCTCGCAGATCCTGGCGGCTGCCGCCACGCGGGCGGAGGCCGATCTTCTCATCGCGGGCACGGAGTCGACGGACGGATACACCGGAGTTGTGCCCCAGCAGGTCGCAGAGATCATGGGAGTACCGGCGCTGACGTTTGCTCGCAAAGTCGAGCACGTCGACGGCAAGCTGCGTATCGAGCGCCAGACGCAGGCCGGCTACGACGTGGTCGAGGGAGCGCTCCCGGCAGTGCTGTCGGTGACGTCGGGCGTCGTGGAACCGAGGTACCCGACCTTCAAGGGAATCATGCAGGCCAAATCGAAGCCGGTTGAGACACTGACGGCGGCCGACCTCGGTGTCACCGCGAAGGTCAGCCAGAAGATCGTCTCGGTGGAAGAGGTCGAGGGCCGGCAGGCCGGGGACATCATTGAGGATGACGGCGAGGGCTACCTGCGCATCATCGAGAAGCTCGAAGAAGTGAAGGTCGTTTGATGAAGACATGGGTATTTTCAACTGAGTCGGACGGCGAAGCTGCCGGATCAGCACTCGAAGCGCTCACCAAGGCGCGCGACTTTGGGGGCGAGCTCGGTGCGGTGCTCGTGGGCGAGGGCAGCGAGGCCGCACTCGCACAGCTCGGTGCGCATGGAGCCACCACTGTGCTCCACGCCGCGGACAACACCTCGTCCGGCGTCATCGCCGCCGGAGTTGCCGCGGCAGTAGAAGCCGAGCAGCCCGATCTGCTGATCTTCGGCATGGGCAACCTCGACCGCGACGTCGCCGGGCGTTTGTCCGCCCGGCTCGGCAAGCCAATCCTGGCCAACGCAGTCGACATCACCGAAGACGGCGGCACATGGCGCGTCGCCAGCGAGATCCTCGGTGGATCGACCATGGTCGTCACGGAGTTCGCCGGCGGATCACCCGCAATCGTGATCACCAGACCCAAGGTGTTCGCCGCGGAGCCGAGTGGAGGTGGCACTCCCACCGTGACGGCGATGGACACTCCCGATATCGGCCATGCCGACGCCGTCGAAGTGCTCTCCCAGCACGCCGAGACGTCGGAAGGTCCGGATCTCGAAGCCGCCGCCATCGTCGTTTCCGGTGGACGCGGCATGGGTGATGAAGCTCGATTCGGGGCTCTCAATGAGCTCGCCGGGATCCTCGGCGGCGCCGTGGGCGCCACCAGGGCTGTTGTCGACGCCGGCTGGGTGCCCTATTCACTTCAGGTCGGCCAGACCGGCAAGACGGTCAAGCCGGATCTCTATGTCGCCTGCGGAATCAGCGGAGCGATGCAACACCTGGTCGGAATGAAGGACTCCACGACGATCATCTCGATCAACAAGGATCCCGAGGCCCCGATCTTCGGCATCTCCGACCTGGGAATCGTCGGCGACGTCCACACGGTCGTCCCCGCCCTGGTAGAGGCACTGAAAGCCCGCGGCTAGCGAAACCCCTCACGCGACGGAACCGGCGCCTTGTAGGGCGCCGGTTCCAGTCCGGTGAGCAGGTTTACCCACCAATGGCTGCTCGCCTTGTCCTCCATCGGAGTGCTGACATGGCGGCCTTAGCGGCCCACCAAAACCGATGGCGTGAGGACCCTACGAGTATCGGATCATTGCCACGCCGCCTTGAGAGGGACTCAAATAAGCGATTCGGGCCCAAAAGAGTGCGGAAGAAGATCCTCGAGTGAGTGCTCTCTCGCGCCATTGTCCGGGTCCTGGACGACAACCCGGGTCACACCGAATTCGCTCATCAGTTGCCGGCAGTTGCCGCAGGGATAGCACTCGGCGACGGACAGGCATCCCACCGCAATCGTGTCGACCTGGCGAACGCCGGCAGTAGCGGCGGCAGCAATGGCAGCGGCCTCGGCGCAGATCGTCGAACCGTACGCGGCGTTCTCGACGTTGACCCCGACGAAGCGGCGACCGTCGTCGGCAACGGCGACGGCGCCGACGCAGAAGTCCGAATAGGGAGCGTATGCCGCCTCGGCTGCTCGACGCGCCATCTCAACCAGTTCGACAGCATCCTCAGAAATGTTGGTGCTCATTGACCCGTTATAGCTCATTCACCGACGAGTGCGTCGACGTAGGACGCGGGATCGAAGTTGACCAGGTGCTCGATTCCCTCCCCGACGCCGATGTACTTCATCGGAATCCCTAGTTCCTCTTCGACTGCGACGACGACTCCGCCGCGGGCCGAGCCGTCGAGTTTGGTAATCACGAGGCCCGTCACCCCGACAGCCTCCGAGAACGCCCGAGCCTGGGAAAGGGAGTTCTGGCCCGAGGTACCGTCCACCACGAGAAGCACCTCGTCGATCGTGCCCGCCTCCCGCCGCAGGATTCGGGCGACCTTGGCGATCTCATCCATGAGATTCGTCTTGGCTTGAAGCCTCCCGGCAGTGTCGATTATCAAAACGTCGGCATCGCGGGCCTGAGCGGCCTGATAGGCGTCGTAGGCGACCGAGGCCGGGTCGGTGGACCCGCCGCCCCCAACGACCGGAACTCCGATGCGGGAGGCCCAGGTGCGCAGCTGGGTGTCGGCGGCAGCTCGGAAAGTATCTGCGGAGCCGAGAAGCACGGAATTGCCTTCGTCCTTGAGGATGGACGCCAGCTTGGCGATCGTTGTGGTCTTGCCCGATCCGTTCACACCGACAACTAGAACCACCGCCGGCGTGCCGTCCGTGTTGAGCGATCGATCCTTGTCTCCGAGAAGCGCCAACAACTCTTCACACAGAGCCGTACGGGCCTGCTCCCCCGTCTCGGGATGACGGCTCTTCACCCCGGCGGCGACCCTGGTTGAAGCAGCTACGCCCATGTCCGCCGCGATGAGCGATTCCTCCAGTTCGGCCCAGAACGTGCTGTCGAGCTCTCCGCGGCGCAACAGGCTGTTGAGCCGATCGCCGAGGGCCCGCCGGGTCTTGTCGAGCCTGCGGCGTAGCGATTCTCCCGTGACGGCCGCCGGTGGCGCCGCACTGGACAGCTCGGCCGGTCCGCCCGAGCGGCGCCTCGCCAGCACCACCCCTAGGAGAAGCAGGACTATGACGATGGCAACGGTTACTGCGATGAGCATGCTGTCCCCACGCTAACTAGACGACAACACGTTCCAGACGTTGCGACAACACCTGGGATGATCCACCGGGTTCCATGGTCACGCCGTAAAGGATGTCGGCGGCTTCCATCGTCTGCTGCTGGTGAGTGATGATCACCAGCTGCGCCGAATCACGCAGCGTGCCGACCAGGCGCAGGAATCGCCGCAGGTTGGCATCGTCCAGAGCGGCTTCGACCTCGTCGAGGACATAGAAGGGACTCGGGCGCGCCCGGAAGACAGCGAACAGGAAGGCAAGGGCTGCCAGCGACCGCTCCCCGCCGGACAGCAGGGTGAGACGCCCCACTTTCTTGCCATGGGGCTGTGCGGAGATCTCGACCCCGGTTTCGAGAGGATTGTCCGGGTCAAGGAGACTCAACGATCCGCGACCTCCCGGGAAGACGAGGGCGAAGTTCTCCTGGAAGAACGCCGAGATTTCCTCGAATGCCTGCATGAACATCGACGCCATCTCGTCATCAAGCGCCTTGATCACTTTGCGGAGGTCGGCTCGCGCCGCCTCCAGATCGTCGAGCTGAGCCTCGGTGGTCTCGACTTTCTCCGCGAGCTCGGCGTACTCACCTGCCGCCAGTGGATTGATCGGGCCCATCCGGCGGAGCTGCGCTTCGAGGCCGGCAAGCAGCTCGAGCGGATCGTCATCGTCGTCGAACTCGGGCCGGGCCGCGGCCAGCGCCACATCTTCCGACGAGTCCGCATCGCGACGCAGCGACTCGGCGACCGATTCGTGCCGGACCCGCAACTCGGCCAGCTCGATCGCCAACTCACTGGAGCGCTCCTTGGCGCCGGCGATCCGCTGCTCGAGCTCGCGACGAAGCCGCTCTGCCGCCTCGAGTTCGGTACCCGCAGCACCGGCCCGTTGTCGCAGCTCGCGCTGCCTGGTGCGCAGCGCCTCGATCTGGGTCCGGATGGCGGCCAGGGCTTCCCGTCCCGTCGCTTCGATTTGGCGAAGGGAGTCGATGTCCTGTGGCGTCACAGGCGAGCCGTCCAGTTCGGCCACCTCACGTTCGATGGCCTCGAGACGCCCTTCGAGCAGTCGGCGCCGCTCAATCGCTCCGGCCAGAGCGGCCACGGCGGCATCGGCGAGGCGCCGCTCCTCGTCACGCTGCCTGCGGACTTCATTTCGCCTGAGGTTGAGGGCGTCCCACGCCTCCTGGCGGGCCTGTTCCTCGCCCTCGAATTCGGTGACCCGGAGGCGCAGCTGATCGATGCGCACGGCGCGCAGCGCGGCCGACTCGATGATCGCATCGAGCCGCCCCACGAGCCTGTCGAGCTCGGCACCGCCGGCGGCCCGTGACCGTTCGTTTAGCGCGAGCGCCTCGGTGTGGCCGGCGAGCTTGGCCTCGATGTTCTCCAGGTGCTCGAGGCTCTCCCGCTCATTTTGGCGGGCTATGTCGAAATCGCGTTTGGCAGTGGTGGCCGCCGTCGTCGCCCGTGCCATCGCCGTGGCGGCCGCTTCCGCGGCGACCTGGGCCGCTTCCAGAACGACATGGCCGGCACCGTCGGGCACAGCCAGCCGCATCCCGAGCTGGGAGATCAGATCCCCTTCGGGCGTCACGGCCCGCAACTGTGGATGGCGGTTCACGACGTCCCATCCAGCGGACCAACCCTCAACAACGACCACATCGCCGAGGAGCGCGTTGGCCAGTTCCAGATCGGTGTCGGTTCCCAATTCATCGACGAGGGCAGTCAGCCCGAGCGGGGCGGCCACCTTTCGGGCAGGTGCTTCTGGAGCGGGCCCATCCGATGCGATCGACAGCAACGTGACTCCACCAAGACCGGATGACTTCAGGGAGCCGGCGACGGCGGCAACGCTGCCGGGGCTCTCGGCCACCAGAGCTTCACTCCAGGAGCCGAGCGCGGCATCGACGGCGGCTGCCATCTCGACAGGGACATCGAGCTGGGAAACGACTGGAGCGATCACCTCCCGGGCCTGTAGCGCCTGGCGACGTGCCTCCGGGTCGCCCAGGCCGGTGAGGGCGCTTTCGAGAGCCTCGGCTCGTGATTTCGCCTTCTCCAGGGCGATGTGAGCGTCGTGGCGGGCCGCATCGGCGGCTTCCCACGCCTCCTGGGTTTGCTCGGCCAGCTGGTGGCGTCGCTGCTGCTCATCGGCGACGGGAGCCAGGTCGGAATCGGCGGTCTTTATCTCTTCGATCAGCTCGGCGGCCTGGGCGGCTTCCTCGTCCAGTCGGGCGGACACCATCTCGCGGCGCTTCTCGAGCTGGTCCTTTTCCTGCTCGTCGCGAATGGCGGCGGTCTCGAGCGCCCGCAAGTCGCCCCGCAGGTTCGCTACCACGGCCTCCGTCGGAAGCTGGATTTGCTCTGCCAGCGACCGTTCCTCGTCATCCAGCTGCGCCAGGTTGAGCTGGCGGGCCTCAGCCTGGCGAGCCGCTTCGGACTCCGCCGCTTTCGAGGCGTGAATCTGTTCGACGAGTGAACCACCCTCGTCGCGAAGATCGGTGCGGCGGGCGTCGGCTCCGAATGCCTTGTTCTCGAGTGCCGAACGCCGCTCCTTGGCGACCATGGCCGCGCCGAGAATTCGCTCGCTCGTGGCCTCCAGGCGTGCGGCCGCTGCAGTGTCTCGTTCCAGGGACTTGCCGACGTCGCCGGCAGCTGCGGACAGTCCGACAAGGTCGGCGGCGACCTTTTGCAGAGCCGCTGTGTCTTCCGCCAATTGCGCTTGCAGCCCGGCGCGTTCTTCAGTCGCCGCCGCAGTGCGTGCCGTGAGATCCCGCAGCGCCTCGCCCGACGTCCAGAGGCGCAGGGCCACCGCGGCCGCTTTGACGTCGTCGTACTTCATGGCGGCGTTGGCCTGACGCTTCAGCGGCCGCAAGCGGCGACGATTCTCTTCGAGCAGATCTCGCAACCTCGCCACGTCGACGCCCGACTGCTCCAGGCGCCTGATCGAGCGATCCCGTCGCGATCGATGCTTCGTGATGCCGGCCGCTTCTTCGATGATCGCCCGGTGCTCATCCGGCCGGGCGATGAGGATCTGGCCGATCTGGCCCTGGCCGACCAGGACGTGCTGGTGGCGGCCGACGCCGGTATCTGAGAGTAGCTCCTGGATGTCGAGGAGGCGGCACGGCGCGCCGTTCATCTCGTATTCGGAGGTGCCGTCGCGATGCAGACGGCGGGTGACGGTGATCTCGGCCAGATCGATCGGAAGGAAGCCGGCGTCGTTAGTGAAGGTGAGCGAGACCTGGGCGCGGCCCAGCGCCGGACGGGTCGCCGTACCGGCGAAGATCACATCCGACATCTGCTGGGTGCGCAGCGTGCTCACGGCCTGGGTGCCCAGCACCCAAGCAATCGCGTCCAGGATATTCGACTTGCCGGTGCCGTTTGGGCCCACGACGACATTCACACCAGGCCCGTATTCTAGCCTGGTGCGATCGGCAAAGGACTTGAAGCCCACCATTGATAGCGTCTTGAGAAGCAAGGCCTCAGGAGCTTACCAGCCCGAATTACACAGGTGGCATTTTGATAGCCCAATGCTGAGTCCATACCTACCAAATCCAGGTCGGATCGAATACGCAAAGTGGCGGTCACTGCCGACCTAACTAACGGCAGGCGTGGGGGTCAGACCTCGGCGGCCACCCGGTCGCCGAGGTCGACCAGGGTCGTGAGGAATTCCTCCACGTCATGGCCGGTCGTGCGCGGATTGATGAAGCAGGGTCGGATGGCGAAACTGCCATCGACGACTGTCGTGCTCGGAAAGAACCTCGTCTCGCGCACGAGGCGGCGGTGGAGGTCGGAATTGACTGCGTCTAGCTCGGCAAGCGGAATCTCCTGTCCCGAGTAGCGGACGCAGGCAATTGAGAGCTGCGGGTTCGTGAGCGATTCCAGGCGGGGATGCTCCCGCGCATAAGCGTCTACGCGACTCGCGAAGTCGTTGTCTCGACTGACACGCCGCCGCAGGCCGTCGACGCCCTCCTCGAGGATCACAGACCAGACCTGGACGCCGCGAGCGGGAGCCGACAGCTCTACACCAAAATCGGCGTAGGGAATACCGAATTCGACGGCACCCGTTGCCTCTGACCCCTCGAGGTACGCGGCAGGCTCCTGAGTGAATGCCCGGTGAAGAATCGACCGGTCACGCACGAACGTGGCCCCCACTCCGACGGGAACTGCAAGCCACTTGTGCGGATCGACGATCGCCGAGTCGGCGAGTTCCAGACCCTCGTATTCGGCGTTGACCCGCGGGTCGAGGAATCCAGGTAAGCCGTACGCGCCGTCGACATGGAACCAGGCGCCCGCAGCCTTCGCTATCTCGCCACAGGCGAGCAACGGGTCGATAGCTCCCGTATTCGTGGTTCCCGCCGTTGCCACGACGGCCAACGGCATCACTCCACCGGCTCGATCTTCTGCTATCGCCGACTCGAGAGCCGCCGGGACCATACGTTGTCGTTCATCGATGTCGATCCGGCGAACACTCGCCCGACCGATACCGAGTACGCCGGCCGCTCGTTGGATCGTGTGATGAACTTCACGTGAGGCGTAGATGGCGATGGGACGACCGTCGAGGCCGGCAGCGGCGGGATCGATACCCACCTTTTCGAGCGCCGCCTGGCGTGCCGCGCCCAGAGCTACGAGGTTGGAAGTTGACCCTCCACTCGAGTAGACGCCGCGCATGTGCGGCCCGAGTCCGCATAGTTCGGCGAGCCATTGCAGCGACAATTCCTCGAGATGGTTGAACGCGGTGATTCCGGCTCGCTGCGGCTGGGCCAGAAGCGCACTGGCCGCCGCGGCCACACCGATAGTCGTCGGCGCTGTGGTGACGAAGGCCCAGAACGCCGGATCCGGTACCCGAGAGCCATTGGGGATGACTTCTTTGAACAGTTCGGTGAGCACGGCGTCTGCGCCGATTCCGGTGCGTGGAAGGTCCTGGTCGAGGTGCCGCGTCCATTCGCCGCGCGCAATCTCAGAGTCAGGCCGATCGAACCGAGCGAACTCGTCGAGGGCACGGCCAACGGCACTCATGACCTGGCCGAATCTCCCGATTTCGGGCCCGTTGCGTCCGGGTTCCGTCATCGCCCAACCATAGCGATCCAGGTATCTCCAATGTATCGCATTCCAGATCTTGGGCGACTGGTGGCGAACCTAGACTTTTCGGCATGACTCACAATCTTTCCGAGCGCGGTGAAGGACTGGTCGCCGCTCCTCCGTTGCCGGAGTACATCCACGCCCACCTGGACCGCAAGGATGACCAGTGGTGCCCCGAGACGAACCGGGACGGCCTGATCTCACTGTGCGTTGCCGAGAACAAGCTCGTGTGGGACCTGCTCGAGCCGCGATTCGCCGAGTGTCGTCGGCTCGAGGCGTACTCGATCGGCTATGACAAGATGGCGGGGGCCATGCCGTTTCGTGAGGTCCTGGCCGACTTCATGAGCCGGACGTTCATCGGCCGCAAGGTGCGGCCGGACAACCTGGCCGTGTTCAACGGCGCCGGCTCGGTTCTCGAACTTCTGTTCTACGTGTTGTGCGATCCGGGCGACGGGGTGCTGGTTCCGACGCCCAGCTACACCGGATTCTGGGCAGATCTCGAGACTCGGGATGAGGTCGAGATCATCCCGGTCCACTGTTCGAGCGAAGACGGGTTCGCCTTGACGACGGATCTGCTCGATGACGCTCTGGCTCAGGCGGACCGCCCGGTCAAGGCGCTGCTCTACACCAACCCCAACAACCCGCTCGGGTGTGTGTATAGCGCCGAGGAGGTCGACGAGATTCTGTCCTGGGCCGAGGCGAACGAGATCCACGTTGTCCTCGACGAGATCTATGCGCTTTCAGTGTTTGGCGACGTCGAGTTCACCAGCGGCGCCGAGCTCCGTCCCGACATGGGCGACTGGCTCCATATCGTGTGGGCGTTCAGCAAGGACTTCGGGCTCAGCGGCCTGCGCTCCGGCGTGCTGTTCTCCGAGAACGAGCGTGTGCTGCGGGCGGTGGACGCCCTCGCCATGTGGGCTTCGACATCGGGAGACACCCAGTCGTTGCTGCGCCAGCTGTTGGCCGATGAGGACTGGGTGGACGGCTATCTCGCCGAAAACAAGAGGCGCCTCGGGGAGGCGTACCGGCGCGTGACCGAAGTGCTCGATAGCTACGACATCGAGTACGTCCCGGCGGACTCAGGGTTCTTCTTCCTGGTCGACGTGCGCCCGCTCATGGACGAGATCAGCTGGGAGGGCGAGTATCGCCTATGGCGCCACCTGCTCGACGAGCTGAATGTCAATCTGACGCCGGGCGCAGCGTGCCACAACGGTGAACCCGGGTTCATGCGGTTGGTCTTCACCAGCGTGCCCACGGACACCGCGGTCGAAGGAGTGCACCGCCTGGGCCGCTATGCCCGCTCCCTGGCTTCCGCTTAGGTAGGCGAACCGGCGGCCCGACTCTGATTGGGTGAAGAGCTTCATCCAATACCTTGCGGCGCTGGCGCCGGAGCCCGCTGAACGCGGCACGGTCTACGTCCGGCGCAAGGTCGACCTCCTGCTGATGCCGGACATCGAAGTGCGGCCGCCCCGGGGAACCGCCGTTCCCCGGCCGCTCGAGTTTCATCACAACGACAAAGCGGTTGAACGATTCGCCAAGCTCGACGCGCTGACCCCGGACGAAACCCTGCTTCGGCTGGGGTTCCTCTGGTTGGCCGGGCACGCCCCGACCGAGGACGGCAAGCAGCCATTCCTGATGCCGATCGTGTCGGCAACGGTCAAGGCCCACGGGTACGTGATCCGGATGAACGAGCTCGAGCTCGTGACGGATTTCGAGATGGCACCGGAACTCGGGAGTCCCGACGCACGAGACGTGATCGAAGAGCAAGCCCAGCAGTTGATGCTCGACTACCTGGTCACGAAGCACCCCCGGCGCGAGGAGCGCCTGGCCGGATTCGCAAGAACGCTGGCGGCCACCGTCGGCCTGCCCGAACCCGCGCTCCTTGTACCCGACATCCACCCGTTCTCTGTCCGCCAGGACGAACAGCTGCGCCTCTCCGGCGCGCTCTGCCTCTACCTGGCGCGAGATCCCGGTCACATCACGATGCGCTCGACGCTGGGTGCCTGGGCGGATACAGATGTGTCCGCTACGGCTTTCGCCTCCGCCTACCGCGCCGACCCGGTGCCGACCCGTCCTACATCGGAGACTCTCGACTCGCCGATGCTCCTCAATGCCGCACAACGAGACGCCGTGCGCCACGCTCGCGTTCGCAACATGAGCGCGATCTCGGGGCCCCCGGGCACGGGCAAGACGCACACTGCGGCCGCGATCGCCCTCGATGAGATCGCTCGGGGCCGCTCGGTGCTCGTCGCCACCCAATCCGATCACGCCGCCGACGTGATTACCGAACACCTGCGGCGGATCCACGCCCGCGGCTTCATCCGCTTCGGAAGCAACCGCGAGAGCGCCACTGCAGTCGACCAACTCGCCGCCGGTGTCGCGCGGCCAACACGCCGCGATCTGCGTGCCTATCGCGCCCGCCACGAAGAAGCGGCCACAGAGTTCCGCTCGCTTGTCGCCGCGATCTCCGGGCGGCTCGCCCGGGAAGCGGCTGCCGTGGCCGCTCTGCACGAGTGGATTGAAAACCCCGCTGCCCGAGACGCGGCCCCCCGGCTTGCCGACAAGGACCTGGAACGACTCCGGAGGCAACTGGCCAAACACGGAACGGCCAACGGCTGGTGGTCGAGAGTGCGCATGCGCCGCATCCGTGACTCGATCGGAGCGGATCGCGAGACGTTGCTCTCAGACATCGAGCGTGCGGTGTCCATCGAAGAGGCGGAGCGACTGGCGGCGGCCGCCTCCGTCGATGCGGTAGACCTCGACCGGCAGTGGGAAGCGCTCGAAGCCGCCGCTTCCTCCATGCGGCACCGCTATGCCACACTCATCGACGCCGAAGTCCGCGCAAGGTCGGAGACTCACAGCGACCGGGCCGTTGAAGAGCTGACCGCCGCCCTGCGCTCCGGGCGGCGCGAGCGACGCCGGCTCTTGCGAACGACCGATCTGGCCACGGCACTGGAGATACTCCCCCTGTGGATCGGAACCCTCGGCCAGATCGACGACACTCTGCCGGCCATCCCGGGCCTCTTCGATCTCGTGATCTTCGACGAGGCCAGCCAGATCGAGCAGTTGCACTCGGCGACCGCCCTGATGCGCGCCCGCCGCGCCGTTGTCGCCGGAGACCCCAGGCAGTTGCGCCATGTCAGCTTCCTATCAGACGAGCGGATGGACCGGGCGGCCGCGGAGACCGACATCCCGTACGACCTGCGACAGCTGGGCGACGTGCGCCGCAACAGCCTTTTCGACGTGGCGGCGGCGGCGGGCCCGGTGCACTTCCTCGAAGAGCACTTCCGATCGGTGCCCCACATCATCGACTTCTCCTCGCGAACCTTCTACGCGGACCGGCTGCGCCTCATGACACAGCATCCGCGCAACGAGGGAGACGACGCGATTCAGACCGTTCGGGTCGCCGGCGAACGCGGGCCGGACGGCGTCAATCGCGCCGAGGTCGCCGCGACGCTCGAGCTGCTCGCGACATCGAACGGCTCGATAGGAGTGGTCTCCCCGTTCCGCGCCCAGGCCGAGGCAATCGAGGAGGCAATCATCGCCCAATACTCGGCCGATGAGATCACAAGCCGCCGGCTCAAGGTCGGCACCGCCCATGCCATGCAAGGCTCCGAACACGACACAATGATCATCTCCCTCGCGGTCGATCCCGCCACCATGGCCAGTCGCCGTTTCGTCGAGGACCCCAATCTGTTCAACACGATGATCACCCGAGCCAGGGATCACCAGATCGTCCTCACATCGTTCGACGAGGCAGACCTACGACCGGGACTGCTCCTCGACTACCTGCACCATGCCGAGCACCCCCCGAGTCCGGACTGGAAGACGGCACTGCCCTCCGGTTGGGCCGGGCAACTCGGCGAGGAACTGCGGTTGCGCGGCCTACGGGTCGTGCCGGACTACGAAGTGGCCGGATGGACTATCGATCTTGCCGCCGGCAGCGGCGCCGGCGCGGTCGGTGTCATCTGTCACATCCACCCCGACGGCCAGGCGACCCACATAGAGCGGCAGTCGGCGTTGCATCGAGCCGGATGGGAGCTGATCGATGCCTTCGAGAGCGTGTACCTGGCGAACCCAGAAGAAGCGGTGGAGCAGGTCGTGGCCCGGGTTCTGCTGGCTACTCCTCCGTAGCCGCGGGAGTGACGTTCCAGGCGATACAGGTGATCGATGAAGGCAGCTTGTCGTAGTCCCGAATCAGGATCCACTCGTAGTTGTCGGCGTGGAGCCGGTCGTCGTAGCACTGGAAGGCACCCAGTGCCTTGTTGTCGAGCCGCTGGAACCACAGCTCCTCGTTCGCCCAGAAGAGCGCCTGCTGATGGACCTCTGGCAGATCCGTACTGGAGATCTTCATCAGCCCGGAGTCGGCGGCATCGGTGCTGCCCGGCAGGATGTAGCGATTGGCCATTTGCGAGGAAGTGCCGACGGCAAATCGTTGATTGCCGTCAAAGCGGCAGCCCTTCGGCCTACCAACCACCTGCACCGTCGGAGCGGCGCCCTTGTAGATCTTGTCCCAGAGCTGCCAGTCGCCGCCGGTCTCGTCCCACGTGCCACTCACATCAGTTACCTCGTTGCCCGGGAATCGGTCGTGGCCGTCACAGACGAATGCCTGGAGGTGGAAAGTGATCTCGCCTGTCGGACCCAGATCCGAATAGCAGACGCGGCCCAGTTGGATGGCCACGTCCCGGCCAAGACGGACGTCCTCGTCGGCCAAATGGACCTGGGCGTCACGGATACGGGTATGGGCGCCCTGGCGGGCGTACGCGGATTGGCCGGCGTTCTTGACTGCGGTGCGGGCCCAGATGTCGATTCGGCCGCCTGCAATGGCCCATTCGATGTCGGACGCCACGGAACCGCCGAATTCCACGGCGGCTTTCGTCACGTCTTCCTGGCTGACGCCATCGGGAAGATCGAGGTAGAGATGCCACACGACGGCTTCCGCAGAGGCAGCGAACGGCCCGCAGGCCTCTGCGTCGTTGATCATTCCGTTGCTGAACCATCCCACAAACTGCTCGTCGAGATGGACGATCCCGTTCGAGTCATCGGGGCGGGCCAAGGCGCCAATCGTCGTCGAAGCGACCATGGCCATTGCCATGAAGACGACCAGTAGCGTCCTGGTGATTCGCCTCTTGTCCATAGGGAGAATATCGACCGCAAATGCCTGGCTCCGGGAGCCATTCTCCCCGTACGAGGAGTGACTAGTCCGCAGGGCAGCGCCGGACCCGCTAGTGCTGGCAGCCGGGGCACCAGAACGATGAGCGCTGCCTGATGACATCCCGGCGCATCGTCGTCCCGCACCTTGGGCAGCGATCTCCCTCACGGCCGTAGGCGCGCAGCCGGCTCGCGAAATCGCCGGTCCGACCATCAGGCAGGAGATAAGCCAGATCGTCGAGTGAGGTACCTCCCCACTTCAAACCCGCCGCAAGTGAAGCCTTGATCCCGGCTCGCAAAGCCTGAACTTCAGCAGCCGCCAGCGAGCCGCCCTCACGGTGCGGCGACACGGCGGCGCGATGGAGCGACTCGTCGGCATAGATGTTCCCCACACCGGCAACGATCCGTTGGTCCAGCAGCAACGCCTTGATCGGAGCCGCTCGGCCGGCCAGCGCTCGATGCAAGGCCCGACTGGATGGCAGATCGGTCAATGCATCCGGTCCCAGGTCACCCAACGAGGTGTCCGCCAGCTCCTCGGGAGTCCAGGCGGCAACGAAGCCGAATGTGCGGGGGTCGATGAAGCGGAACTCTCGATCGTTGGCCAGCCGGACAGTCACGTTGGTGTGGGGCACGACCACGTCTTCCGGCGACGCCAGTTGGATCCTGCCCGACATCCCCAGATGAGTCACCCACACGAATTCGGGCCCATCGACGTCGTCGCCAACGTCCGCCATGAGGAATTTGCCGTGTCGGTGAAGCCGGGAGACCGTTCGTCCCTCGAGGCGCGTCACGAAGTCGGCCGGGTTCTCCTGGCGCCGCACCATCCGGGGACGCGCCACGGCAACGGTGAGGATCCGCTGTCCCTCCACGTCCGCCACCAGCGCACGTCTGGTGCTCTCGACTTCGGGCAGTTCCGGCATGGCTTATGCGTCGAGGGCGGCCGAGGCGGCCTCGGCTGCCGCTTGCTCGGCGCGCTTCTTGGAACTGCCGGTCCCCGAGCCGAGAGAGCGGTCGCCGGCGAATACCTCCGCCGTGAACAGCTTCTCGTGTTCGGGGCCCTCATCGGCAATCACGTAGCGCGGCCGCAATCCAGATTGGGCCAACAGCTCCTGGAGCCGAGTCTTGTAGTCCGCCTCACCGGGTGCCGAAGCCCGCTGATCGACCAACGGCGCCCAGTGCTCGAGAATCATGTCGGCGGTGGCTGCAAAACCCGCCTCCAGAAAGATCGCGCCGATCACCGACTCCATGACATCAGACAGGATCGAGTCCTTGTCGGACCCGCCCGTGAGGACCTCTCCCCTGCCGAGGAGCACAAGGGGCCCGAGCCCCATCTCGCGCGCGAATTGTGCCAGCGTCGGCTCGTCGACGACTGCCGCCCGCACCTTCGCCAGCTCTCCCTCGTTGAGCTCCGGGAAGCTCTGGAACATATGGCCAGTGACGGCCAGCTGCAGAACGGCATCACCGAGGAACTCGAGCCGCTCGTAGGACTCGTCGAGCGCGTGCTCTGAGGCGTGGGACCGATGCGTGAGAGCCCTCCGCAGAAGGCGCTGATCCGAGAAGTCATGTCCGAGGGCTTCGTGAACTCTGGCGGCGGCCTCAGCGGCGTCGTCCCCGGCCGCCGTCACTGTTCCAGACCTGCCAGCAGATCGGCGATACGGGCAGCCAGACCTTGCTCGGCACCCTCGGACGCCATTTGGATCGCATTGGCCACGGCCCGCCGCGACGACGAGCCGTGGGCGACGACGACAACACCTCTCGTGCCGAGCAAGTGCGCCCCACCGGTAGCCTCGGGATCCAGTTGGATCCTGGCGGATTCGAGAACGTCGTTCATGTGCGTCACATCGCCGTCGAGCAGCGCTTTGGCGATGAGGCCGTATGACAGCCGAGCCGCTCCTTCGGCCGTCTTCAGCAGTACGTTCCCGGTGAACCCGTCGGTGACGAGAACGTCGGCCCGGCCCGAAGCGATGTCGCGGCCCTCGAGGTTCCCGATGAAGTCGATACCGTCGAGACCCTGCAGCGTCGTGAACGTCTCTTTCTCGAGATCGCGGCCCTTGCCCGGCTCCTCGCCGATGTTTATCAACCCGACACGGGCCGGAGCACGGCCGTTGCGGATCTCCGCGAGAGCGGCCCCCATGACGGCGAACTGGGCGAGGTGCTCGGGCCGGCACGACAGGTTCGCTCCCGAGTCGAGCACAACCTCACCGTGGGGGAACATGGACGCGATGGCGGGACGGGAGACGCCGTCAATGCGGCCGATGATGAAGGCAGCCGCGGCTAGAGCGGCCCCGGTCGATCCGGCTGAAACCATACCCTCGGCCTCGCCCGAAGCGACGAGCCGGGCGGCAACCGAGACGGAGGCATCCTTCTTCTCACGGATGGCACGGGCCGGATCATCGGACATCTCGATAACGTCGGATGCGGCCACAACGTCAATGTCGTCCTCGGGCGTGAGAAAGCTGCGGATGCCGGTGACGTTGCCTACGAGTACGGGTTCGAACCCGAGCGCGGCCGCGTCGCGCGCGCCGAGCACAACCTGTTCCGGAGCGTGGTCCCCTCCCATTGCGTCGACCGCAATCCGAGGCATTGGACTCCTTTAGGAGGCTTCGATGACCTCGCGGCCCTTGTAGGTACCGCAGTTGGCACACACCCGGTGCGGCAGGTGCTGGGCACCACACTGGCTGCAAGCGGCCGTAGTGGGTGCGCTCACCTTCCATTGCGCCTTGCGGCGGCGGGTGCGAGAGCGCGACATTTTTTTCTTTGGTACCGCCATCGGGGGTCCCTCTCTGGAGTCAGTCTCCTCCATCCAGCAGATCCCGAAGCACGGAAAAGGGCGAACCTTCAACCGCAGGATCTTCTGGAAGACCGCCTGCAGAGTCATCCTCTGCAGTGGTCGCAGTATTCAAGCCGTTTTCGCCCGCGCCAACAAGTTGCGGGGAGCAGTTGTCCGGGCAGGCGGGAACCACCGGCATCGCGACCAGGACATCATCACGTACCGCCGTCTCGACGTCGATCGTGTCTGCGAGCTGGAAAACCTCTTCATCTTCATCCGCTTTTTCGGCGAAAAGGGCCGTGATCGGGATGTCCATCGGCTCCGTCCACTCGTTGAGACAGCGGTGACAGGTGTGCCGGGCCACACAAGTCCCGGAGCCGTGGACGAGGAGACCGCCGACCACCGGCGTGAGCATCAGCGTCAGATGGAGATTGGCCGCGCCCTCGGGGTCCCGCTCCACCCCGGAGAGGTCGAGCTGCCAGTCAACGGCGACGTCCAGGTCGATGTCCCGTTCGCTGGCTCTTGATCGGCGCAGGTCCGCCACCCGGATTTCGAAGGGATTCATGGACGTTACTGAGAGAGCGGCGGCTCGGGTGTTGAGGGTCGGCTCTCATGCAGCTCGGAACGAGCCTCCCGGACGTAGCGCAGCAGCTCACCGAGAACGGTTTCCGCCTCGGCGAGATGTCGCTCCGCGTAGTCCTCTGCCTCCAGGCGAATCCGCTCCGCCTCCTTTTCGGCATTGCGCACCAGGCGGTTGGCTTCCTCGACCGCTTCGGCAACGATGTGCGAGTCCGAGACCATCTCCTCGGACCGACTCTTGGCCTTGCTCAGCATCTCGCGGGCGCGCTCGTTCGTGCGGGCAACGTACTTCTCGCGTTCGCGCACCATCCAACGCGCCGCGCGTAGTTCCTCGGGCAGGGCTTCTTGAAGCTCCCGCAGCCGGGCCACGAACTCGTCCCGATTGATCCTGACGTTGTTGGAGAGAGGGACCGGCCGCGCTTCCTCGACCTCGGCGATCAGCTGTTCGAGCGTATCGAGCAGCTCGCCCGGGATCGGAGGGGGCCGGCGGGGTTTCTCGTCAGTTGTCATCGGCGAATCGCTCCTTGAGGGCCTTGGCGACGAGATCGGGCACAAGCGAATCGATGGCGCCGCCGAGACCGGCAACCTGTTTGACGAGCGACGAAGACAGGTAACCGTACTCGGGCTTGGTCGCAACGAACATGGTGACGATGTTCGACAGGTGGCGGTTCATCTGTGACATCTGGAACTCGTAGTCGAAGTCGGTCATGGCGCGCAGACCCTTGACGATGATGTCGACACCCTTCAGCGACGCAAAATCGACGAGCAGCCCCGAGAATGTGTCGACCTCGACGTTATCCCAGTCGCCGACACACTCCTCGAGCAGGTCCTGGCGCTCCTCGGCGGTGAACATCGGCTCCTTCGAAGGATTGGCGACGACGGCGACGACGACGTGATCGAAGATCCCGGCGCAGCGTTTGATGACGTCGAGGTGACCCTTGGTTGGCGGGTCGAAGCTTCCCGGAACCATGCATGAGATCATCGTTCCGTCTCCTCGCTTTTCATCGTGAATCGCCAAATATGAGCATCGCCGTATTGACGTTGCCATGTGAGCTCTAGAGCATCCGGAACGGCCGGCTCGGCCTCACCGGCGCGGCGGTGCAGCATCACGACTGCGCTCGGATTGAGTAGATCCACCGAAAGCTCCAGAACCTCTTGCACCGACGCTAGCGGCAGTTGATAAGGGGGGTCAACGAATACCAGGTCAAACGTGTCACGCGAGCCCGTGACGAAGTCGATCACATCCGTCGCCACGACCGTTCCTCCCAGCCCCACCTTCCCGACATTTTCTCTGAGCACGACCACGGCGGGCGGATTCCGCTCTACGAATACCGCGCTGGCCGCCCCTCTGCTCAACGCCTCCAGGCCCAGCGACCCGGTTCCGGCAAAGAGGTCGAGGACCGCCGCTCCGGCCACTACGTCACCGAGCGATGAAAACAGGGCTTCACGATTGCGGTCCATGAAGGGGCGGGTCCCTTCCACAGGACGGGCCAGGCGGCGCCCCTTGGCGAGACCTGCGATGATCCGCATCTTCAACTCCTAAACAGCCAGTCGACATCGGCACCGAGCAGCGCTCGGACTTCGGCTGCCAACTCCGAGTGGCTCTCCAAGCCGGGATCCCCGGCGACGAGGGCAAAAGCCTCCCGGCGGGCCTCGATGAGCAGCGGCGCATCCCGCAGGATATCTGCCATCTTCAGGTCTTTGATCCCGGCCTGGCGAGTCCCGAACACGGTTCCCTGGCCTCGAATGCGGAGATCCTCCTCGGCAAGGCGAAAACCGTCCGTGGTCGCGACCATGGCCCCCAGGCGGGCCGACCCCTCATCTGTTGTCGGGTCTGCCATCAGAAGACATGTGGCCGGATCCGATCCGCGCCCTACACGGCCGCGTAGCTGGTGGAGCTGGCTCAAACCGAACCGGTCCGCATCGAGTATCACCATGACTGTGGCGTTGGGGATGTCGATACCTACCTCGATGACGGTGGTGGCGACGAGTACGTCGAGGTCGCCGTCTCGGAACCGGTGCATCACTGCATCCTTTTCGGCCGGACGCAGCTGGCCATGCATCAAACCCACCCGCAGGCCGACGAGCTCGCTGCTGAAGCGCTCGTACTCCTCGGTTGCCGACGTCACCTCGATCTTGTCGCTCTCGTCGACCAGCGGTGCAACTACAAACGCCTGCCGGCCGGCGGCAACCTCCTCTCGGACAAGCGAGAAGGCGGCACCCAGATCCGCCAGAGCCAGGTGCCTGGTCGTCACCGGTATCCGCCCCGGAGGCATCTCGTCGAGCGTGCTCACCTCGAGATCGCCGTAGAGCGTCATGGCATAGGTTCTCGGGATGGGCGTCGCGGTCATGATCAAGAGATCCGGGTCGTACTCATCGGCCTTGTCCCGCAGCGTTACCCGCTGATAGACACCGAAGCGGTGCTGCTCGTCGACGACGGCAATGCCGAGACGCTCGAATCTGAGACTCTCCTGGATCAGCGAATGAGTTCCGACAACCAGCTCGACGGTTCCGTCGCCAATCCACTGAACGACGTCCGGTCGCTTCGCCGAACCCGGCGGAAGGAAGTTCACTTCTACCGAATTGGCGGTGAGCAACGCCATCCTGACCGACGGGCCGCGGTCGGCCGAAGGATCGGCAAAGAGGTTCGCTTGCCCGTCCAGCGCGCCGGCATCCTCGATCGGCGGTGCCAGCCCGCCCGACTCGAACAGATCCCGAAATCCGAGGTAGTGCTGCTCGGCGAGAACCTCTGTGGGGGCCATCACCGCAGCCTGGAAACCACTCTGCACCCCGGTGAGAAGGGCCGCGGCGGCGACGACGGTTTTGCCCGATCCGACTTCGCCTTGAAGCAGGCGGTGCATTGCATGGTCTGCCTCGAGGTCGGCCTCGATCTCGGCTATGGCCTTCAGCTGAGCGCCGGTCAACTCATACGGCAGCGCAGCCAAGAATCGTTTCACCAATTCGCCCGAGGTGTCGTGAACCACTCCGGTCGTCTCGTCGATCAGCTTCTGCTTCCGCAGCGCCAGAGCCAGTTCGAGACGGAACAACTCATCGAAGACCAGGCGGCGGCGCGCCGGCTGCGCCTCGGCCGCCGTCTCCGGGAAATGGATGTTGGCTATGGCGTAGTCGCGGTCGACGAGATCCAGCCGATCGAGCATCTCCTCGGGGAGCACCTCGTGGATCGGGCGCGATCTCGGCAGGGCGTTCCAGATCGCCCGACGCATCGCCGCCGGCCCCAAGCCTCCGGCAGACGGATGGAAGGGCACCACTCGGCCGATCAGCAGCGATTCGGATCCCATCCTCTCCATGTCGGGGCTCTTCATCTGCAAGCTGCCCTGGTAGCGCTCGACCTTGCCGGACAAAACCACGTCCCATCCTTGTGCGACCTTCGTGTACGGGTTGAACCAGCGGGCCCTGAGGAAGTTGGTGCCATCGGTGATCACCGCATCGATCATCGTGCGATTGCCCTTCAGTCTCCTCTTGTCCACAGATGTGACCGTGCCTCCGACAGTCACCTCCTCACCGAGCGGGACATCCGCCAGATCGAAGATTTGCGAGCGATCGAGGTAGCGGCGCGGCGGGTGCAGCAGCAGATCGGCAACCGAGTGGATCCCGGCGTCGGCAAGCTTCTTTGTAGAGCGCGGACCGATCCCCTTCACCTGGTCGGTAGGGATAGTGGCAAGGTATGAAAGTGGTCGGCCGGCCATGGACAGGAAAGTACTACTTGGTACTTGGTACTTGGTACTCAGTATTCAGTACTCAGTATTCAGTACGTGCGCCATGCGTGCTCAAGAAGCTGAGACCGAATCGAAGCGACATCCTGATTTGATCGAAACTCGAGTGTGTTACCATTTCCGCCGCCTCAGGAGGTCTTCTGCGTGGCATATCGATGTGAGGTCTGTGGCAAAGAGCCATGGACCGGAAAACAAGTGAGTTTCTCGCACAAGCGCTCTTCGCGGCGTTGGCTGCCGAACATTCAGCGCGTTCGGGTGAAACATGGCAGCAACTCTCGACGTATCCGAGTGTGTACTTCGTGCCTCAAGGCCGGCAAGGTCGAGAAGGTATAGAGCGCGGATGCAGGGCGTCGTCAAGGTCTACGATCCGACGACCGGTGCAGGCGTGATCGTGCGTGATGACGACAGGACCGAGGTTCTGCTGCGTCCCGGGTCGCTGAGTGGATCGCTCTTCCGCACCCTCCGATCGTTTCGCACGGCGCGGAGCGGTAGAATCCACATCAGTCTTCGAAGGGATTCGACGTGGTTGAGGCTTTCATCCTCATTCAAACCGAGGTCGGCAAGGCCGACTCAGTGGTCCGGGAAATCGCCTCGATCGACGGCGTGACATCGGCCGAGCCTGTAACGGGGCCTTACGACGCAGTCGTTCGAGCCCGGGCCGACGATGTCGATTCGCTCGGCAAGCTCGTGGTTGCCCGAATTCAGGCGGCCAACGGCATTACGCGAACCCTGACCTGCCCGATCCTGAAGCTGTAACAAGACCGCCCTCGCAGGGACCTCTTCAGCTGCCAAGCGCCAGGGCGACTAGCTCGTTGCACAGCTCTGGATAGGTCATACCGCTCGCTTCCCACATCTTCGGGAAACCGGAAATCGGCGTGAAGCCCGGCATCGTGTTGAGCTCGTTGAGGAGGAACCCACGCCCCCGCTCCTCAAAGAGGAAGTCGACCCGGGCGAGGCCCGAACACTCCAACGCCTCAAAGACGTCGGCCGCCAGCTGACGGACGAGCGCCATCTGCGGTTCTGTCAGATCCGCCGGCGTGACGAATTCGCTCGTTTCATCGTTGTACTTGGCGTCGTAGTCGTACCACTCCTGCTTGATGACGATCTCCCCGGCCACGGACACCCGAGGGCCCTCGAGCACAGCCACCTCGATCTCACGGCCGGCAATCGCCTCTTCAACGAGCACCTTTTCGCCGTAGCCGAGAGCGCGCACTATTCCGTCCTTCAGCGCGGCATCGGTCGCCGCCTTCGAGACCCCAACCGAACTGCCCAGCTCAGCGGGTTTCACAAAAAGCGGAAGGCCGAGCTCCTTGATCAGCCGGTCAACAGTCACCGCCGGATCGCTGAAGGAATCGGCTCGCACGATCATCCAGGGTGTGGTGGCGACCCCCGCTGCCTCGATCACCTTCTTGGCGTTGTCCTTGTCCATCGCCAGTGCCGAACTGAGCACGCCACATCCCACATAGGGGATGCCGGCGATCTCAAAAACGCCCTGAATGGTGCCGTCCTCACCGTACGGCCCGTGCAGCACAGGGAACACCACGTCAAAGCCGACCTCATCGCCGGCGGCATGGAGGGTTCCCTCGGGAAGCCGCATGCTGGCAGGCCGCCCGGCGGCAACCATGGGGCGCCGCCCCCCGTCGGCGAGATGCCAGGAGCCGGAGCGGTCGATCCCGACAGGAATCACCTGGTGGCCCGCACCCTCCAGGGCGCCCAAAACGGCCACGGCTGACACACAAGAGACCTCATGCTCAGCCGAGCGCCCACCGAAAAGAAGAAGTACTCGTGCCATCACCAGAGGTTACCGTTGAGACCGATCAATTCGACTCAACTCAGAATATGACGGCTCAAAACCAATTCCTCCACTATCGCTTGAAGGTCGTGCGGCTTGGCCAGGCTCTGTCCATCGCCGGCCTCATCGCGCTCGCCGTGCACTTGTTCAGCGACGGCAACATCGACGACCCGGATGTCCGGACCCCCGTCATTGTGTTGGCGGCCGTCCTCTTGCTGGTGCTTCTCGCACCGTGGCGGAGGTTGCTGGCCGTTGCCGCCGGCGACATCGCGATACTGGTGTGGGGCGGCGCCATAGCCGGCGCGCTACTACTGGCAGATTCCGTCGCCCCCGACGATGTACTCGCCATCGCGTTTCTCGCCATCGTCGTGTTCGCGGCCGCAACGTTGGCCCACCCGCTCATCGCCGGGGGCCTGGCGCTGGTTTCGATGACCTGCTACTACCTCGTCGTCCAGGGGGAAGAGTTCGACGCGCTCAGCGTCGATGATGCCACCAGGCTGATCGTCTTCGTGGCATCGGCCCTGTTGCTGCTCATCGTGTCGATCGGTGTCCGCAAGCAGATGAACCTGACCGCGGAACGGCTCACCGATCTCGAGATACGCGAGATCGAGCTTGCCGAGCGTGAAGACGAGCTCCAGCATCTGTACGACGTTTCGCGCACCATCGGCACCGGAACCGACCTCTCCGATGTGCTCCCCGAGATCGTCGGTCGGGTGGTCGGCACCGTTCAGGCGCGCACCGGCGTAATCATGATCTACCAGCCCACCGAGGAGGCCCTGGAAGTCATGTCCCCCATTTGGGTCGCCGGCCATACCCTGCGGGCCGAGGGCTATATGCTGCCGCTCGTGGATGGTGGCATCCTGCAGCGTGTCTTCACCAGCGGTGAACCCGCGATCCGGACGGATCTCACCAATACCGACGACCGCGACCAGTTCCTCATCGATCTCGACGTGCAGCAGATCGTGTCGGTGCCGTTGCGGATCGAGGCCAAGGTCATCGGCGTTTTGATGCTTGCGGACAAACCGAGCGGGGTGTTCACCGAAGATGATGTTGCGGCGCTGCAAAGCCTCGCCGGGCCGTCCGCACTCGTGCTCAATCAGATGATGCGCTACCAGCAGGCTCGCGACGAGGGCGAGAAGATGGCCGAACTGGCGAAACTGAAGACCGACTTCGTATCAACTGTGAGCCACGAACTGCGAACGCCACTCACGTCGATCATCGGCTCGCTCCGAACGCTGCAAAGGCCGCAGCTCGCCCCGCCCGATCCCAACGCCCAACAATTGCTCTCTACGGCCCATCGCCAGGCGAATCGGCTCAAATCACTGATCGAGGACCTGCTCGTGGTTTCGCGCATCGACAACCAGGCCTTGCCGGTTCGCCCCCAGCTGATCGAACTCGAGCAGTTCCTCAGCGACACCGTTGCGGGCGTACCCGACTCCGAAGGAATCGTGACGCTGGATATCGAACCGGAGGCAGCGCAGCTCCGCTCCGATCCGGACCACCTGGGCCGCATCATCACCAACCTCCTCTACAACGCCGTCAAATACGCCCCGGACAGCCCCCTGGAGATCTGGGCACGGCAGCGCCGCGGTGAAGTCTGGTTGTCGGTGATCGACCATGGGCCCGGAATCCCGTACGAGCTTCACGAGCACATCTTCGATCGGTTCACCCAAGTCGCCGGCCATGCCACACGCAGCAAAGGAGGCACCGGGCTCGGCCTGTCGATCGTCCGCGGCCTCACCGAGGCGATGGGGGGTCGGGTGTGGTTTGAGCCGACCATCGGCGGCGGGGCGACGTTCACCGTCGGCTTGCCGGCTCGCACGACAACCCGCGATGACGGAGCCGAAGTCCCGGTTGCCGGCATCGAACTCGAAGCCGAGAGCGCCTGACCTAGGCCGCGTTGCTCCGTTTTTGCGTAGCTGAGCGCCACATATGGCCACGTACGCAGGAACGAGAAGGGGCCGGACCGAGAGGGCCTGAACTAGCCGCTCGGAGGGACCTCGCCGCCGGCGGCTACGGCGTGAAATCCCCCATCGACATGGATGATCTCGCCGGTTGTCATCGTCGACCAATCTGACAGCAGGACGGCGGCCATCTGCGCCACCGGTTCTGCGTTCGTGACATCCCATGTCAGCGGCGAACGCCGATCCCACTCCCGCTCGAACTGGCCGAAACCGGGGATCGACTTGGCCGCAACCGTGCTGAGGGGGCCTGCTGAGATCGCGTTGATGCGGATCTTGTCGGGGCCGAGGTCACGCGCCAGGTACCGGGTAACCGATTGCAGCGCCGACTTGGCGACACCCATCCAGTCGTAGACCGGCCAGGCCTGGCGGTTGTCGAAATCGAGCGCAACCAGGGCGCCGCCCCCCGCTTTCTGCATGAGAGGGTGCAGGGCAACCGCCAGAGTTTTGTACGAAAAAGCGGACGTGAGGAAAGCAGTTGCCGCCGACTCCGCAGGCGTGGTGAGAAAGGCCCCGCCGAGAGCGTCCTCGGGTGCATAGGCAATGGCGTGCAGGGCACCGTCGACACCGCCCCATCGTGAATCGATGCCGGCCGTCAGGGCGGCAACGTGCTCCGGGTCGTTGATGTCGAGTTCCACCACATCCGGCTCCACGGGAAGGCGCTTGGCGGCTCGCTGCGTCAGTCGAATCCCCCGGCCGAAGCCGGTGAGCAGCACTTCGGCACCTTCCTCAATGGCGATTCGCGCCACGTGCCAGGCAATCGAGTCGTCCGTCAGCACGCCGGTAACGACGATTCGTTTGCCTTCTAGAAGCACCTGGATCTCCTCGATGGATTGGTGAGCGGGGTCATGGTATCTGTAGCGCGGCGGTGGTGCTTCATAGAGTCACGTTCGACCAGGCTCGCATCCCCAAGCCCATCACGAACAGCAGCATCAGGCCGTAGGACAGCGCCGGGCGTCGCTCCATCTGAGCCCGGTAGACGTAGGCAAAAGCGAAGGTCGCCATGATCGTGACACCGTAGAAAACGTGGAATTCGTTCTCCGGTCGTTCGCCGCCGCCCCACATGATCAGGCCGGCCGCCACCTGAATCGTCACCGCCGCGTAGGCCACCGCCCAACCGATCCGAAAGGCGGTGCCGGCGGCTCGCTTGGTCATGGCGAGCCCGAGACCCCACAGTCCGACCAGTCCTGTGGTTGTCACCGCCACCCAGGCCCAGGTCGAATGGAAGGATCTCATGCGGGCGCCGACACTAGCTGCTGGCGGTTTGGCCCGATAGATGAGCGATAGCGTTCTCGACGGACACCACCAGCGCGTCGATCACCGCCTCCATCGGGCGGCCCTCGCGTAGCTCCATCGGCAACTCGATCTGGGTCCCGGCGAGAGGGGGCCGATTGACCGGATTGAGTCGGTGAACCCCGCGCAAACGGGCCGGAATCCCGTTGAGGTCGGCGATGGCGGCAATACCGCGGGCCGCCAGTTCACCGTGAATCGCCCAGGCCAGCGCCCGGTTGTTGCCGCCGAGCAGCGCCGTAGCCTCGAAGCCCGGCTCGCCGTAGCCGTGAAGTGAGATCGCCGTCTCGACCGAATCGAGGAACCGCCGCAGCCGCTTCGAGTGCGCAGGGTCGAATCGGATGGAAGGTACGTGCCAGCGCAACGTTTGGGGCTGCACCACGGCATAGAGGGCGGCGCCGGTTGCTTCGATGACGGCATGCGCGATCGAGCCCGTGCCCGCCTCGATCCCGCCGTGAATCGCCATAACGCCGACCGCAGCCCCATCGCGATGGACTTCTTCGACACCGGGAGTCGCTATCAGATCGGCAAACACGCCTGTCAGCGTAGAAGCGTTGGCGTCGCACTCACGACGACATGTCGCGCAAGATCCTCCGCAGGATCTTTCCGGATGCCGACTTCGGTATCTCGTCGACAAACTCAACGATACGAATCTGCTTGTAGGTCGCAACGTGGCCCGCGACGAACTCCATGATTTCGGATGCGGTCGCCGGAATCGCCGGCTTGAGGACGACATAGGCCTTGGGAAGCTCGCCGGCCTCATCGTCGGGGACCGGGATCACCGCGGCGTCGGCGATGCTGGGGTGGGTGAGGAGGAGGGCCTCCAGTTCGGCGGGCGGCACCTGGAATCCCTTGTACTTGATCAGCTCCTTGAGGCGGTCAACGATGTAGTAGTGGTCGTGCTCATCAACGTGGCCGATGTCCCCGGTGTGGAAGAAGCCGTCGGCGTCAATGCAGTCAGCGGTTGCCTCGGGGTTGTTGAGGTAGCCCTTCATCACTTGAGGACCGCGGATCCAGATCTCGCCGTCCTCACCGACGCTGCAGTCCTCTCCCGTTTCCGGGTCGACGATGCGGACCTCGGTCAGCGGTATGGCCCATCCGATCGATCCGGGACTGGCATGTCCCAACATCGTTGCATGGGTGATCGGACTGGTCTCGGTGAGGCCGTATCCCTGCACAACCTCTGAGCTGGTGCGTACCGCGGCTTCCTGGGCGACATCGGCGCCGAGCGGTGCCGCTCCCGAGAACATGACCTTCAACGACGACAGGTCGTAGTCGTCGACCATCGGGTGTTTTGCCATAGCCAGCACGATCGGCGGCACGATGTAGGCCCGGGTCACCTTGTAGTCCTCGACAATGCCCAGGAATAGTTCGAGATCGAAACGGGGCATGGTCACGACCGTGGCCCCGTTGGCGACCGCCCCGTTCATCAGGACCTGCATCCCGTAGATGTGGAAGAAGGGCAGGACGGCCACGAGGACCTCTCCCTCGGGAAGCATCTCGAGCATCGGTTCGGCCTGGGCAAGGTTGGCCACCAGGTTGCGGTGGGTGAGCATGACACCTTTGGAGAGACCTGTGGTTCCCGAAGAGTAAGGAAGCACGGCGATGTCGCCGTCCAGATCCACCGGTACTTGCTCCGTTACGCGGGCCTCGCCGATCAGCGTGGCGAAGGGGATCGAGCCTTCGGCGCCGTCAAACGTGTAGATCTCGTCGACGTGCGTTCCGGCAGCCGCCTCCTGGGCCGTCTCGAGGAACATCCCGATCGTGACCATGTACTTGGCCCCGGCGTCATTGAGCTGGTGAAGCACCTCGTGGGCCGTGTAGGTCGGGTTGATCGTTGTGGCCGCGCCGCCGAGCAGCGCCACGGCGTGAAACGCAACGGTGTATTCGGGGATGTTCGGCGCCATGATTGCAAGCACATCACCCTTCACGAACCCCACCTCGGCGAGCCCGCCCGCGGTGCGGTATATCGCCTCGCGCAATTCCGCGTAGGTCAACGTCCGCCCCGTCATCCCATCGACCATTGCCGGACGGTCGGGGTGATCGTCGACGCGCCGAAGAAGGAACTCGGTGATCGAGACGTCCGGGATGTCAACCGATCCCATGGGGCTCGTCAGTATTGGCGTCGAACCGTTCACCGTGGGTCTCCTCACTGGCTTGCTTGCACGCAGAATAGGTCGCGGGTTTCGGCTCGTGCCCGGCGCGCGATAGCGTTGCACGATGCCACGACCCCCGAGCTCCGGCTCCCTCGTCGAACTAGAGATCAACGACATTGCTCACGGAGGCGAGGGCGTGGGTCGCGTCGACGGCAAAGCCCACTTCGTTTCCGGCGTTGTTCCCGGCGAAATCGTTGTCGGGAGGGTCGCCAAAGACGGTGGATCGTGGGCCCGGGCTGAGTTGGTGGAGGTGCGCTCACCCTCCCCGGATCGAGTCGACCCCCTATGCCCACACGCCACCCGGTGCGGCGGTTGCCAATGGCAGCACGCTACCTACGAGGCGCAGCGGGCGTGGAAACACAACACGGTGGTTACCCAGCTGCAACACATCGGCAAGATCGCCGAGCCACCCGTGTCAGATGTCGTGGCCCCCGGCCCGCCGTTTGGTTACCGCAATCGTATGGACTTCCGGGTTCACGACGGCAGGCCGGCGATGCACCGGGCCCGGTCCCACGAAATGGTGCCCCTCGAAGTCTGCAAGCTCCTCGACCCGCAGCTGGCTGCAGTCTTCGGCCGTTTGCAGAATCTCCACGGAGTGGAGCAATTCGTCTTGCGTGCCGGCACCAACACCGGCGACATGCTGATGATTGTCAAAGGCAAGATCCCCGACCATGCCGAGGACTGGGATGTGGCCCTTGCTCAACTGGAGGGCAAGACCGTCACGGGCGTCGGCGGCCCCGCCCGGATCACCGAAGAGATCAACGGCACACGATTCCGCATCACCGGAAACGCCTTCTTCCAGAACAACACCCACGGTGCGGAGGCCCTGGTCGGCCTGGTCCGCGCCGCCCTCGAACCCGAGGCCATCGATACGCTGCTCGACGCGTACGCCGGGGTCGGCTTGTTCGGTGCCGGCCTCGGCTCGGAAGTCGGGCGGGTCATCGCCGTTGAGTCCAACCGGGTGGCCGCGACCGATCTGCAACGCAACCTCAAGGCGGCCGGCGTCGACCACCGTGTGATCCGCGGCAAGATGGAGAAGGTGGCCGGCCACCTCGACGAGTACGCCGATCTGGCGATCGCCGACCCGCCCCGCACCGGCCTGGGGGAAGCGGGGATCGCCGCCGTCACCGCCACCAGCCCGCGGCGGCTGGCCTACGTGTCGTGCGATCCGGCCAGCCTGGCGCGCGACGCGGCACTTCTCGCGGGGGACGGCTACCAACTGACCAACGTCACGCCCGTGGACATGTTTCCCCAGACGTTTCACATCGAAGCGGTAGCGACCTTTGTGCTCGGCTAGTCGCTCCCTGAGGCTGCCGTTACCCTCTTGGATGTGAACATCGAGAACTTCCTGGAGACCTACGGTCCGCTGGTGATCGTGCTGGCGCTCACGGCCGCCGGGATCATCGTCACGCGCATGTGGATCCATCGGCGCCGCACTTTTGACCCAGGGCGCATCCACATCCGCGAACAGTTGATCGTGATCGGGCTGGCTCTGATCGCAGCCATTGCGATCGTCCTCGCGCTTCCGATCCGCGAAACGGACCGCAACTCGCTGCTGGGGATCCTGGGCCTGCTGATCACAGCAGTGATCGGGCTCTCGGCGACGACGCACGTCGGCAACGCTCTGGCCGGCATCATGATCAGATCGGGGAGGCGTTTCCGGCCGGGTGACTTCATTTACTCCGGCGACCATTTCGGGCGCGTGACCGACCTGGGTCTCTTTCACACCGAGATCCAGACGGAGATGCGCGACCTCACGATCATGCCCAACCTGCGACTGGCGACCGAACCGCTGACCGTGGTGCGCTCGACGGGAACGATCGCCGCGGCCACGGTGTCGCTTGGCTACGACGTTTCCCGTGCCGATGCCACTTCCGCACTCACCGCGGCTGCCACCGAAGTCGGACTCGGTGAGCCGACCGTGCAGGTTCGAGAGCTGGGCGATTTTTCGGTGACATACCGGGTGGCGGGGCTGTTGACTGAACCACGGCGCCTGTTATCGGCCCGCTCCGATCTGCGCAAGGCGATGCTCGATCAGTTGCACGGCGCGGGCATTGAGATCGTTTCACCCACGTTCATGAACCAGCGCCAGATGACACCGACCAGCTCGACGATTCCCCGGGACACGACCGCGGAGGCGATCGAAGTGAATGACTTCGAGTCGTTGGTCTTCGACAAGGCCGATCTGGCGGAGTCGGTCGAGGACCTGACCGATCGCATAGCCGACATCGATGCCAGGATCACAGAACTCCAGGCAGCCGACCCGACGCCGGAGGCGTCACGCCTGCTCGAATCGCTCGAGCAGAGCAAGGCGGTCATCACCCGCGTGGTCGACGACCGCAAGAAGGCGGTGGAAGAGGACGGTCGGCGGTAGCCCGCTAGATCTCGTCGAGAAGTTGCTGACGCTTCTCGGCATATTCGGCCTCGGTTATCACACCGTCTCGATGCAGCCTGGCGAGGCGCTCGAGACGTTCGGTCGCGTCAGGCGCTACTGCGCTCGACAGCGCGGTCGCCTGGCTCTCCGCCAGCGACTGGGTCCGTTCCTCTCGTACCCGATACAGCAGCGCCTGGAACTCATCGGGCTTCGGGATGTCGTTGAACGGACTCTGCCCGCTCTCCCCGGCGGATTCGATGAGCAGGTCTCCCGCCCCGAGAATGCGCTCGACCACGTTCTGGCTGAAAAGCACGTTGGCGATGTTCTCCAACGGGATTTCGACACCCGAGCGCGCCACAACACCCGAGCGGGTGATGAGCCTCTCGTTGGTGAGCACGTAGGAGGTGAACCACCACTTGATCAGCGGGCCGACCACCAGCGGTATCAGCGCCAGAACGACGGCCAACGACAGGGCCAACTCCACGGTCCCGTTGTTGATCGGGATCGTGGTGGTGATCAGCACGATCGCCACGATTCCGGCGATCAGCCACAGGGCGGGGATGAACAGCAACCGCCAGTGCGGCCGGAACTCCCGAATGACCCGCTCCCCCTCCGACAACAGTTTCTCTGAGTAAGCCATAGGGAGAAGCGTACTCGCTGCGACCTCCCCGAAACACCCCGGACGCGGGAAATCCCGAGTGAACTCTGCCGAAGCATCGCCCTCTCGGGATTTCCTTCTCGGCCAGACCCGAGGGTCCAACCGATGTCCCATGGCCCCGACCGAAGCCGTTGCCGTGGGTAATCCTTCAGGTTTTCCCCTCACTTCCTCGCCCAAAGGATTTCTCCTTCGAAGGATTCCGCTCGGGTCGTCTCCCTTGCGGGAGCCGGCCTTCCGGACAAGCCCCCAGTCCCCGAAGGGCCTGGTTGCACCTTCCGCCCTTGCGGGCTTCCGGTCCCCGACCGGGTCTCCCCGGCTGGTTCTTGATCAATATACGCGCTGGATATCGAGCTGGTCAAATCAAATCGCTACTTAGTTTTCGCGAACAAATATTGGATTTCGCGAGCTAGTTTGCGTCAGATAATGGCGCATAACAGGCTGGTTGGATGGTTGGTTCGCGGGCTCGTTGCGGCCGCCCTACTCGGGGCGTGCGGCGGGTCTGAGCAGTCGACGATTGAGCCGGCAGCGCCACTCGTTATCGGTAGCGGGGGGATCGGTGCCAGCGAGATCGGGGAGCCCCCGGCCGCCGTCATAGATGAACTGGTCGGTTGGATCGGTGGGCCCGATACCGACTCGCAATGGATCGGCGCCGACTCCGATCTGTACGGCAAGTGCCCGGCGGAGGAGCTGCGGGCGGTTGGATGGGGATCGCTCTATCTATTCTTCACAGCCGACGAGGAAGTGACTCCGGATAACGAACACATAGTCGGCCGTTTCTTCACGTACAGCTACGGCTACGACTTCAGTCGCAACGAAGGTGGGACCGATCCGCGAGAGCTCGGTTTCACGACCGCCGCCGGCGTTGGCCTGGGCTCGACCCGATCCGAGCTGCGCCTCGCATACGGAGATGATCTGGTGGAGACCTATGACGCGGAAACCGACACCTGGATGTGGGACGTCGGCGCGAGCTCACCGGAATACCTGCACGGCCTTCTCAGCGGACCCGATGCCGACGCAACGGTTGTGCTGATCGAGCGGGTCCCCGGCTGCGGTGGTGTGTGATGCCGACACCACACCTGACCATCCTGCCGAACAACCCCGACTTCCTCGACCTTCCGTGGAGCGAGCCGCTTGCCGATTGGAAACTGCCGAACCTCGTCGAGCTTCCTACTGGAGTCCACCGCCACGTGGTGCGGTTCGCGGCATATGGCGAGCGGATCTACGCAATCAAGGAGCTGCCGCTCCGCCATGCCCGCAACGAATTCACGTCATTGCGGATCCTCCAGGAGCGCCGGGCACCCGTCGTGGAGGCCGTCGGCCTTGTCGAGCGAGCCTGGCTGGACCCGCGCGAGGAAGGCTCGGCGGCGGTCATCACTCGATATCTCGACTATGCGTTCCCCTATCGAGAGCTCATCACCGGCGGAGACTTTGGCCCCCGCCGGGCCCAACTGCTCGACGGATTCGCGGGACTGCTGGTTGAGCTGCATCTGAGAGGGTGTTTCTGGGGAGACTGCTCGCTGTCGAACGTCCTCTATAGATACGACGCGGCGGCCCTCGACATCACCATGGTCGACGGTGAGACGGTCGAGCTGCATGATGTGCTGTCCGCAGGGCAGCGCTACTCAGACCTCGAGATCATGGTCGTGAACGTGGCCGGAGGAATGGCCGACATCGCCGCCGAGTCGGGTGGCAGCATCGACGAAGCCGACATGACCCTCGGTGCTGAGGTGATCCATCGCTACGAGCGCCTCTGGGAGGAGTTGAACAGCGACTGGCTCATCGGTCCCGATGAGCGCTACCGAATCACCGAACGAACTGCCCGCCTCAACGATCTCGGATTCGAGGTTGCAGGTGTGGAACTCGAGCCTGTGGAGAACGGAAGGCGTCTCCGGCTCAAGGTGGAGGTAGGGGGCCGCTCCTATCATCGCCATCGGTTGTCCCAACTCACCAGCATCGAGGCGACTGAGAACCAGGCCCGGCAGATCCTCGCCGACCTCAGGTACCACGAAGCCAAGAGCGGACCGTCGTCGGTGAACAAGGCTGTCGAGGCGATCAGGTGGCGGATCGGGGTCTTCGAACCGCTGCTTGCCGAAATCGAGAAGCTACCAGGCGGCACCGGCGACACGGTTCAGCTCTACTGCGACTTCCTCCACCACCGCTACACGCTGTCCCACGACAGGGGCCGTGATGTGCCCAACGACGAGGCGTTTGCTCACTGGGTGGCCGCCGGCATGCCCGGCCACCCGCTTCCATGATGCCCCGCTCCCTGATGCCCGGCCGGGCGCGAGAAAGCCCCGAGTGAGATTCGCCGAAGCGCCTCCCTCTCGGGGCCTCTCTCCGTACCGGCCGAAGCCGATGCGGAAACCGTACCGGCCGAAGCCGATCCGGGTGCCGCCCCGTGCCGAAGCCGGGGTGGCGTGGCCCTCCGTTAGCCGGCCGCCGAAGCGTCCGTCTGCCCTTGCGGGCCCGTCGGGCCGGTGCCTCGACCTTGCCGCTCCGTCCCCGGTTGCCCGGGATCTCGGCGGCTCCCTTGCGGGAGTCTCGGCTGCTCCGCTCGGTCTCCCTTGCGGAACGATGGAGAATGTATGCGACGAATCTCGCCGAGTCAAACCAGATGACTAGTTAGTTTTCGCGCTTTTTTGAGAGATTTCGCGAGCGGATTTCGGGGTGGACGCACAGTCCAAAGTGCACCCCGCGGAAGCCGTAAAACTACACGCGTGTGGTTTTTGTCGCCCGGGTTCCATACAATACGACTCGTGACCGTAGATACCCCAGATCGCATCCCAGATCGCACAGAAGCGCCGAAGCGTCTCGAGACTCTGTCTCCGTCGCGGGCCGGCGATTTCAAGCTGTGTCCCCAGCTCTTCAAGTACAAGGCAATCGACAAGATCGAGGTTCCGCCCACGGTGCATCAGGCGCGGGGAACAACGGCGCACCTCGCTCTCCAGCGACTGTTCGACGACCCGGCCGCCGAGAGAACCCCCGAGCGCCTGTTCGATCTCTTCCGCCAAGCGTGGATCGAGCTGCGCGAGGTCGAGTTCCCGGACATGTTCGAGTCCCAAGAGGAGGAACGTGCCTGGGGAGTCGACAGCCTCAACGTGCTGGCGAACTACTTCGGCACAGAGGACCCCTCCACTATCGAGCCGGCCGCCCGTGAGCTCGACATGCTCCAGGACCTTGGCGACATGACGATCCGCGGCATCCTGGACCGTCTGGACGAATCCGCCGAAGGTCTGGTCGTAACGGACTACAAGACCGGCAAGGCCCCCCCTGAGCGATACGCGATTCCGGCATTCTTCGCGCTGAAGATCTACGCCCTACTGATACGCCAGCGGACCGGGCAAACGCCGGTGCGATTGCGGCTGATCTACCTGAATGGGCCGATGGTCTACGAGATCCCGGTGAACGACCAACAGCTCGATGCCATGGAACGTCAGCTGCAGGCACTCTGGTCGGCGATCAATCGGGCGCTCGAGACGGGCAACTTCCCGACACGGCCCAGTCGGCTGTGTGGCTGGTGCAGCTACCAGGACATCTGCCCAGCCGTGAACACCGATGAGGCGAGGACCCCCGCTGAGACCGCCGCGACGACAGCCGCCTGACGCCAGGCCCGATTTGATCGAAACTCAGGGATAGATCCCGCGAGCGAGTTTGGCATCGGCGACGCGGCTGACGCCCTTGATCAGGGCGGCCGTGCGTAGATCGGTTCGCTGCTGGACCGCCATTTCCAGCACCTCAGAGAATGCCCGGTTCATGATTTCACGCAGGCGGGCGACGATCTCGGCCTCCGACCAGAAGTAGTTCTGTAGGTCTTGAACCCACTCGAAATATGAGACGGTCACTCCCCCGGCGTTGGCCAGGACGTCGGGGACGACGAACACGCCGTTTTCGCGAAACACCTCGTCGGCGGCGGTCGTCGTCGGGCCGTTGGCGCCTTCGAGCACAGTCCGCGCCTTGACGTGGGGAGCATTGTCCGCGTCGATGACACCGCCGACCGCGGCCGGCACCAGGACTTCACAGTCGAGGGTGAGAAGTTCTGTCGGGTCCAGCTCGTCGGCATCCCGGTAGCCGCTCACGCCCCCCGTCTCGGCGACGTGGCGCGCCAAATCCTCGATGTCGAAGCCGGTGTCGTTGTGAACCGCCCCGGTGATGTCAGAAACGGCGATCACCGTGCAGCCCATCTCAGCGGCGCCCTGAGCGGCGTACCTGCCGACGTTGCCGAACCCCTGCATGACGACACGGGAGCCGGCGACGGGCATGTTGAGATGGGAGGCCACGGCCGGTAGCAAGCTCATCAAGCCGCGGCCCGTGGCCTCGCGGCGGGCGATCGACCCACCGAGAGATGGGGGCTTGCCGGTGACCACCGCCGGCTCGGTGTGACCAACGTGGGTCGAGTAGGTGTCCATGATCCATGCCATCACCTGCTCGTCGGTTCCCATGTCGGGCGCCGGGATGTCCTTCTCGGGACCGATGAAGTTGACAATCTCCATGGTGTAGCGACGCGTGATCCGCTGCATCTCAGCCCGCGACAACACCGTCGGGTCGATCCGGACCCCGCCCTTGGCGCCACCGAAAGGCAGCTCGACGATGGCACACTTCCATGTCATCAGCATCGCCAGCGCCGCTACTTCTCCGAAATTGACGTCGTGTGCATACCGGATGCCACCCTTCGTGGGGCCCATGGTGTGCAAGTGCTGGACGCGATATCCGAAGACGGTGTCGACCTGGTCGTACTTCTCCGTGCGGAATGGAAACGTGACGACGAGTGAACGCTGCGGCGATCGCAGTCTTTCATGGATGTTGCCGTCGAGGTTGATCATGTCGGCAACTCGATCGAATTGAGCGACGGCCTCGTCGTAGAGAGGCGACTGCAACTCGGAGGCTCCGACCGCGTCTGATTTCATGGGTGATCCGCTCCTCGTAGCCCGCTTCGGTACCCTACCGACCAGACAGAATGGAGGCGATGATCGCCGACACGGACCCGCCGGCCGGGAATCAGATCTGGACAATCGGGCACGCCGACCGCGACTTCGACACACTGGCGACCGCGCTCGTCGAGCACGGCGTGCAGACGATCGTCGACGTCCGCAGCCAGCCCTACTCCAAATGGGCCCCGGACTTCATGAAGGCGACCCTCGCGGAGTCGGCGGCCACGGCCGGGTTCGGCTATCGCTGGATGGGTCGAACGCTTGGAGGGAAACCAGCGCCGGAGGCCGCTCAACTGACCGCCGGGATCGACGAGTTGATCGGTCTGTGTGCTTCTTCGCACGTGGTGCTGTTGTGCGCTGAAGGAGACCCGCTGCATTGCCACCGCGACCAGTTGCTGGCCCCTGCATTGACCCGACGCGGCTACGAAGTCATTCACATTCTCCCGAACGGTGAAACCGCGCCCTATCAGGATCGCCTCCAGATCTGAATCGGTCACACGCCGCGATTAGTTTCGGACCATGGAGATGACCACTGTCGCGGAAGGTGCTGGCGAGCAGCGCGTCGATCCTGCCGACTGGGGAGCGGCCATCGCCGCGGTCGACGGGCCACAGATCATCGTCGGCGGACCGGGTACCGGGAAAACCGAATTCCTGGTGAGGCGAGCCGCCGAGCTCCTGGACCGTCCCGACATCGCCACCGACTCGCTGCTCATCCTCAGCTTCGGCCGGCGCGGCGTCGCCGACCTTCGCGAGAGGATCCGGCAGACCGTCGGCTCGCTCGGGGACCTCGATATCACGACCTTTCACTCCTACGCAGTTCGCCTCATCGAGACCTACGGCGAACCGCTCGGCTGGGATCGGGCCACTCAGGTCCTGACCGGTCCCGAACAGCTGGCGCTGGTCGCAGAGCTGCTGGCCGAGGACGACCCGGCCGACTGGTCGGCCGCCTACCGCGGAATCCTCGGCAGCCGCACATTTGCTCAAGAGCTGACCGACTTCGTGCTGCGGGCCGCCGAACAGCTACTCGACGCCGATGATGTCGCCGCGATGGACCGTGCCGACTGGCGCGGAGTCCCCGAGTTCCTCCGCCGCTACGACGCCGAGCTCCAGAAGCGTCGAAGACTGGACTACGGCACGTTGCTGCGCGAGTCGGTGCGGTTGATGGAGAGCGGGGCGATCGACGCGGGGGCGCGGCCCCGATTCATCCTCGTCGACGAATACCAGGACACAACATTCGCCCAGGCGCGTCTCATGGCTGCGCTCACGGAACCACACGGGAACCTGACGGTGGCCGCCGACCCGTACCAATCGGTCTACAGCTTTCGCGGCGCCCGGCTCGAAAACGTGGTCGAGTTCCCCGACACCTTCCGCAGGCCCGACGGATCCCCCGGCAGCCGGATCGTTCTGACAACGTCGTTTCGTACGCCAATGGCCATTCTCGACTCGGCCGTCAACGTGACTGCGCGCCGCCTCCCGGGCGCCGCCGGGAAGGTGGCCGCGGCGCCCGGTGACGGGCGGGTAGACGTCTACGTGTTCGGCCAGCAGACCGAAGAGGCCGAATGGGTTGCCGGCGAGGTCGAACGCATCCGGCTGACTCAGGACGTGCCGCTGGGCCGGCTCGGTGTCCTGGTGCGATCCAAGCGGCGCTTTCTCCCCGATCTGTCGCGGGCTCTCGAACGGCGCGGCATCGCTCACGACCTGCCGGATTCGCGGTTGTCGGACCACCCCGCGGTGCGATTCGTGCTCGATCTGATCTCAGCCGCCGTCGACTCGGACTCCCCGGCCGAGCGGGCGCGGGCGCTGCGGCGCATCCTGCTCGGCCCGATGTACCGCGTCTCGCTGGGACACCTGCGAGACATCCAGAGGAGCCTCGGCCAACCGCACGAATGGGCCGATGCATTGCGCGCTGCGGCAATCCCGACCCTGGCAGATCTCATCGCCGAGCCGAGCTGGGCTCGGGACATGCCGGCGGCGCGGGGCGCCTGGGAGATCTGGTCACGGATGGAGGAAGCCGAGGCGATAGCCGTTGACGAGGGGCGACAGGATGAGCGATCCGCGTGGCGTTCACTGGTGCAAGTACTCGATCGCTGGAATGAGCGAAACCCGCAGGCGACCCTCGACGACTACCGCAGGCTCACGGAAAGCGAGGAGTTCGAGGCGCAGCCTTTGCTGAGTTTCCGTCGCGCCGACACCGACCGTCTCACAGTCACGACGCTGCACCAGGCAAAGGGCCTCGAATTCGACACGGTGTTCATCTGTGATGCCGTCGAGGGGGTCTTTCCCGATCTCCGGCCGCGCGACTCGCTGCTCGGCGTGCGCCACCTCATGGACCATCTGCCGACAGATCCAGCCGAATACACCGCCTTCCGACTCCAGGAGGAGCGACGCCTCGCGTACACCGCCATGACCCGCGCCCGGGCCCGCGTTGTCTGGACCGCCACCGCCGTCGGTTCAGAGGCGGGGCGCGGTGTTCCCAGCCGGTTCCTGCCGCTGGTCGCCGGGGTGGCGACTCTCGACAGGCTGACCTCGAGCCCGCAGGGTGGCGGCCGGCCGGTCTCGCCGCGCGAGGCCGAGGCTCAACTGCGCAGGGTTGTTGCCGACCCCACCGCCCCGGCTCCGCAGCGGCTGGCGGCGGTGACGGCACTGGCCACCGGACCGCGTTGGAGAATGCGCGAACCCGCTCGCCATGTCGGGATTGCCCCGCGGGGGGCAGCTACCGGCCTCAACGGCAGTCCACTCCGCCTCTCCCCCAGCGAGGCCGACAGCTACGACCGCTGTCCCCGGCGCTACGCGATCGAACGCAAGCTCAATCAGGCCGGCGACTCCGTCTACGCCCGCTTCGGGAGCCTTGTTCACGATGTGCTGGACCACGTTGAGTCGGAGGCCATGGCACAGGGCAAGCGGCACTCGGATTACGCGACGGCCGTCAGGCGGCTCGATGCGATCATGGATCCGGCCGACTTCGGTGGGGAACCGTTCGCAGCGGCATGGCGGACGCGAGCTCTCGACGGCCTGGGGCGGCTCTACAACATGTGGCCCTCAACGGCCGCCCCGATCGGCATCGAACGCCGCGTGGCCTTCGACCTCGGTGATGTCACGTGGCGGGGACGGATCGACCGCATCGAGAAGGACTCCGAGGGTGTTCGCATCGTCGATTACAAGACCTCCAAGAACCCGGTCCAGCTGGCGGAGGCCGCCGAGTCGCTCCAGCTCGGGTTCTATGCGCTGGCGGTTGGCGCCGATGCCGACCTCGCCGGGCACGGCGAACCGGTGGCCGCCGAGTTCTGGTATCCGCTGGCGCCGGCGAAGAAGAACCTGACGACCCGGGTTCTCGACATGAACAACCTGCCTTCCCTCGGGCAGCGGCTGATCGCTCTCGGGGACGCAATCGCGGCAGAGAACTGGCATCCGGTCCCCGGTGATTGGTGCGAACGCTGTCCCTTCGCATCGTCCTGCCCGGTCCAGGCCGAGGGCGGAGACCAGTTCGTATGACTTTCACGCCTTCACCGGAACAGCAAAGCATCATCGACTTCCCGACGGATCAGCCGCTGCGCGTCGCCGCTGGTGCCGGCACCGGCAAGACGACAACGATCGTCCTACGCCTCCAGGAGGCAATCAGGGCGGGAATCACTCCCGAGCAGTCGCTTGGGCTCACGTTCACCAATAAGGCGGCCGAGGAACTCAGCGATCGGCTCCGTGAATCACTCCCGGAGCTCGCCGCGGAGGGCCGCGAGGTCGAAGTGACTACTTATCACGGCTTCGCCTACGGCTTGCTGCGCGAGTTCGGGGCGTACGTCGGTATCGAACGTGACGTCCGCCTGATCAGCCCCGGCTACGTGCGAGAGCTGATCCACCAGGAACTGGCGACCGGGGCCGAGTATCTCTACCTGGATCTCACGGCACCGCCGCAGCGGGTCAACGAGACCGCGCTGCTGATGCGCCAGCTGGCGGACAACTTGCGGACACCCGATGAGCTCATAGCCGAGCCCTGTCCCGAGAGCGTGATCGAAGCCAAGCGCTGGGAGTTGGCGCAGGTGGCACATCGCGTCCAAACGACAAAAGGGCGACTGGGCGTCGTCGACTACGGAGATCTCGTGCGCCTCGTTCATCGTCTCCTGAGCGAGCATCCTGCAGTGGCCGCGCGCATCGCGGCCCGCTACCGGCTGGTGTTGCTCGACGAGTACCAGGACACCGACCCGGCCCAACGCGAGATGTTGCGCCTTTTGTTCTCCGGCGGCTTCGCGCTGACGGCCGTCGGTGATGCCGACCAGACCATCTACGAATGGCGCGGGGCATCGCTGGCCAACTTCACGGACTTCCCGATTCACTTCCCTACGAAATCCGAGGACCCTGCCCGGACTCTTCCACTGTCGACGAATCGTCGATCGGCGCCGCCGATTCTGGAGCTCGCCAATTCGATCCGCGCCATCCTCCACGGCTCAGGAGAATTCGATCGGCTGGTGCCCGCCACCGAGCTACCGGGGGCCGTTGTCGTCTCCCGCTTTCACTCGGCTGCCGACGAGGCGGTGAGCATCGCCCAGCAAGTCCGCCGGCTCGTGGATGAGGAGGGCGCCCGCTGGCAAGACATCGCCATCCTGTTTCGCAAGAACGCCCAGATTCCTCTGGTGAGAGACGCCTTCGAGGCCTACGACATCCCGTTCGAGGTCGCAGCCCTCGGTGGTCTCTTGTCCGTGCCCGTTGTCGCCGATCTCAGAGCCTGGTTGCAGATCCTCGACGATCCCGCCCACGCCCCGAGCTTGCTGCGGGTGCTGCTCGGCGGGGCGTATCGCCTTGGACTGGGCGACCTCAAGCCAATCACCGATTGGGCCCGACCGAACGGCCGTCCCCTGCTCGAAGCGATCGACGAGCTCGACACGATCGCCGGCCTCGGCAATGAGACCCGAATCCGATTGGAGCGGTTCGGAGCGAGCTACCGCAAGCTGCTCATGGCCGCCCAGGGACTCAGCTTGGTCGAGTTGGCCCGCCGGGTACTCGACGAGACCGACGCCTGGGCCGAGATCGACGCCCTCGCCGCCAACGCCTCGCTCACCGCTCGACTCAACCTCTATCGGTTTCTGGATCTCGCCGAAGAGTGGAGCCCGCTGCAGGGCCGTCCGTCGCTCGGGGCATTCCTGGGTTATCTGGAGACACTCGACGAGGACGCCGCTTCCCAGGAACTCGACACGGCGCGTGTCGGCGACGAGAACGTGGTGGCGCTGCTCACCATCCATCGCGCCAAGGGGCTCGAGTGGGAAAACGTCTTCCTGCCTGCCGTAGTCAAGGACACCCTCCCGGCAAGCTATCGCGGTGGCGACAATCCCCTGGTGGCGCCGGCGGCGCTCCCCTACGAGTTGCGCCTGGATCGAGATTCGCTGCCGTCGCTCAGCGGCAACCAGCGCCACGACCGCGGTCTGCTCAAGGAACGACACACCCACCAGGAGATCCGCACTGCCTACGTGGGCATCACCCGGGCCAAACGCCGGCTCTACATCTCGGGCGCGCACTGGTACACGGAGAGGCGGCCCAAGGAGATCAGCCCGGTCATGGAAGCCGCCCTGGCCCTGCCAGAAGTGCGCATTGCAGCCATGGTGGAAGACCCCGGATCGGCTCCCGGTCTGTTGCGCCTCGAAAGCCCGCATGGCGCCCCGGATCCGCTGTTCCCCGCCGGCTGGCAAGACGCCTTGCGACAGCAGATCGACGACGCGGATGCGATGCGACGCCTCGCCGCCGACTCCTCGGCATACGATGTGGCCATGGATCAAACGGAGATGATGCTCAACTCGCTGCCCGCACCAGCAGCGAGCGCCGCCGACGATCCGCTGCCGGTCACGTCGGTGACCGGGCTGGTGACTTTGGCGGGATGCCCGCAGCGCTTCTACTGGTCCGAGGTCGACCCACTGCCGCGCCGCGGCAGCCGGGCGATGCGCCGCGGCGTAGAGGTCCATCGCATGATCGAACTGCATGCCCTCGGCCAGATCCCGCTGTGGGAGGTCGCCGACGATTTGTACGACGCCGTGAGCGACGAGGCCCCGGCCGAGAGCGCCCGGCCATTCGATACGTTCCTGACCACACGGTTCGCCGGGCGCCGCGCCCGCTTCGTCGAGGTGCCGCTCGACCTGGCTCTCAATCGGGGACGCATCCGCGGCCGGATCGACGCCGTCTACGAGGACGAACCGGGCGCCTGGGAGATCGTCGACTGGAAGTCGGGCCGCGCGCCGGACGACCCGACCCGTGTCATTCAGCTTCAAGCGTACGCCGTGGCCGCCGCCCGGGGGCTGATTGGCGACCAGATTCCGGACTCGCTCCGCGTGACCTTCTGCTATCTCGGAGGAGCGGCGGCCGAGGAGGTCACCCACACCGTGTCACCGGCCTGGCTCGAGCAGGCCACCATCGAGCTCGAGGAGGCGCTGGTGGCGGCAGCCGGACCTGATTACCCGCAGCTACCCGCTCCGCGTTGCCGCAGCTGTGACTTCAGCCGCTTCTGCGACTCCGGCAAGAGCTGGTTGGCACAGCAGGCCTAAAGGGCCGAAATACTCTATTTTTGGAGCTACTCCAAACTTATAGTAGCTATATGTTTAGGAGGAACCTATGACGGGCCTACGGGAGCAGAAGAAGGCCCAGACCCGCGCCACAATCGTCGCCGAGGCCGGCAACCTCTTCACCTCTCGGGGATTCCAGGCAACAACAATGGATGAGATCGCGACCGCGGCGGGCGTGTCTCCCGCCACGCTCTACAACTACTTCGGCACCAAGAACAGCGTGTTGCTGGCTCACATCGAAACGACCGTCGGGGAGATGATCGAAGCGGGTTCCAGCGTGCTGGCGGAGCCTCCGCCGGATGTCGTTGAAGCCGTCCAGGCGCTCATGGCAGTCGTCATGGATCACTTCATCGCACTCGACCGCGAGCTGCTGCGGGAAGTGTTCGCGGCCGGGTTTGGACCTGCCCCCGATGTCCTGCCAGAGCTCATTCGCCTCGACCTGCTCGTGGCCCATCAGCTGGAAGAACTACTGAACCAGTTCGTTTCTCCGCGGGGTCTCGCTCCCAGGATCGAAGTCGAGGAGGCGGTCATCGCGATCTACTCGGCGATGGCCGGCCAACTCGTCATGTACGTATCGATGGAACAGATGACCGCAGCGGCAGCCCGAAGCGCCGTTGCCCGCCAGATCGAAATCATGTTCTCGGGCCTCGGCGCCCACGAAAGGTAACAAGAATGTCCGTCTCGCTCAGCAACGTCTGGAAGACCTACGGAGAAGGACCGACGGCGGTCCACGCCCTTGGCGGCGTCGACGCCGAGATTCCTTCCGGCGAGTTCACTGTGATCCTCGGGCCGAGCGGATCGGGCAAGACGACCATGCTGAACCTCATCGGGGGCATCGACGACGTCACCTCCGGAGACCTGCTCGTAGAAGACCTCAACCTCACCGGGCTGAGCACCGACGATCGTGTCGCCTACCGGCGTTCCACCGTCGGCTTCGTCTTCCAGTTCTTCAACCTCATTCCGACCTTGACCGCGCTCGAGAACGTCGAGCTGGTCACCAACCTCACCATGGGAAACGGCGCCGAACGGGCCGCCGAAGTGCTCGAGCACGTCGGACTCGCCGACCGGCTCGACCACTTCCCGGCAATGCTGTCGGGCGGCGAGCAGCAGCGTGTGGCGATCGCCCGGGCGCTGGCAAAGTCACCGCCGATCCTGCTCTGTGACGAACCGACGGGCGAGCTCGACTTCGAGACAGGTCGGCTCATCCTCGATCTGCTGCGGCGGGTCAACCGTGACGAGAACCAGACGGTGCTGCTGGTCACCCACAACGCCGCCATCGGCGACATGGCCGATCGAGTCCTGCGCCTTCGCTCCGGCTCAATCGTCGAGGACCGCCGCAACGCCAATCCCATCGAAGCCGGGGAGCTGACCTGGTGACCCCGCTTCGCCACAAGCTGCTGCGCGATATCCGCGCCCAGCGGGCCCAGTTCATCGCCGTCATCGTCACGATCTTTCTGGGAGTGACGATGTTCGCCGCCTCCTACGACTCGTATCAGAACCTGGCCGCCTCCTACGAGAGCACGTTCACCGAGTTCCGCTTCGCCAACTTCACAATGGCCGGCGGCGATGTGGGCGGCTTCGCTCAGATGGCCAATGAACAGCCGGGGGTGGAATCCGTCGAGCTGCGCACGGTCGGCGATGTGCCCCTGCAGGTGGGAGATCTCAAGCTGCTCGGACGGGTGGTCGGCATGCCGCCCGACACCCCGCCCGCGGTCAACCAGCTGCGAATCACCGACGGCGCCTACCTATCGGCGGACGCGCCCGAAAGGGCGCTCGTCGAAGAGCACATGGCGGACCACTTCAAGTTGACGCCGGGGAGCATGTTCGATGCGCTCAGTCCGTCCGGATGGCGGGCCATCACAGTCGGTGGGATAGCGTCTTCGCCCGAATACATCTGGCCGGCGCGCGACCGCCAAGAGCTGATCACGTCACCGGACAACTTCGGGGTGGCCTTCGTGCCCGAGTCCCTGGCCCGAGAGATCGTGGGTACCGACAGCCCGACCGAGGTAGTTGTCTATTACGTCGACGGTGAGGAAGACGAAGGGCTCACCGAACTGCTCCTCGCCGAGGCCGCTGCCGGCGGAGCCACCGTGAGCTTCGCCCGTGATGATCAACCGTCGAACGCAGCTCTCTCGGAGGATCTCAAGGGCTTCGAGGAACTCGCCGTGTTCTTCCCCATGCTGTTCCTGGCCGCGGCTGCGATGGCGACCTACGTCATGATCGGCCGGCTGGTCCACGCCCAGCGTCCCCAGATCGGAGTGCTCTTGGCCAACGGCTTCACCCGCCGCCAGGTGCTCAGCCACTATCTCGGGTACGGCGTGATCCCGGGGCTCATCGGCGCCATACCCGGGGCGGTCGCCGGGGTGATCCTGGCGCGGATCATCACAGGCTTCTACACAGACATGTTGTCCGTGCCCGTCACACTCATCCGGTTCTACCCCACGACACTGCTCGCCGGCGTCGCCTTCGGGCTGGTCGCGAGCGTCCTGGCGGTGCTCAGCCCCGCCTTGCTGGCATCGCGCCTCGCGCCCGCAGAAGCGATGCGCGGCTCCGCTCCTGCCGGCGGTGGCCGCCCCAGTATCCCGGAACGGATCGCCCCTTCCCTGCGCAGGCTCCCGGTTCCGTGGCGGATGGCGCTGCGCGGGATCGAGCGCAACCCGCGGCGCACTCTGTTCACGGTGCTCGGCGTCGTTCTCTCGCTCACGCTCGTCCTGGTGTCGTGGGGCATGCTCGACACAATCGTCAACCTCATGGACAGGCAGTTTGTCCAGATCCAGCAGGAGGACGCCACTGTCTACTTCGCCGGACCGGTCGATACCGCCGATGTGCTCGAGCTCCAAGAGCTCAGCGGTGTCGCCGCGGCGGAGTCCGTGCTGCAGAGCCCGGTGGTGCTGGTCGGCGCCGACCGATACGAATCCGTCCTGACGACTTTCGACTCCGGCACCGCAATGCACCGGTTTTTCGGTGAGGACGGTGCCGAGCTTCCGCTGCCCGACGACGGGCTCCTCCTCGGGGATGCCATGAAGGGGATCCTCGATGTCGCCGCCGGCGACACCGTGCAGCTAGGCGTGTCCGGCTTCACAACGGAGGCCCGCGTCGCCGGCTTCATCAACGAGCCGCTGGGAACGGCCGCCTATGCGTCCCGCGGCTACGTCGAGAGCGTGGTCGGCAGCGCCCTGCCGGCGACCTCCGCCCTCATCCGCTACGACGAAGGAGTTGTGGTCGGAGACGTGCGGGCCGAGCTGGTCGACATGGAAGGCGTGGCCGCCTTCGAGGACTCCAACGCCCTCTACGACACGGCACAGCAGTTCATGATCTTCTTCTACCTGTTCGTCGGAGTCATGTTGCTGTTTGGCGGGGCGATGGCGTTCGCCCTGATCTTCAGCGCCATGTCGGTGAACATCGCCGAACGAACTCGCGAGGTGGCGACGCTGCTGGCGGTGGGCACCGAACGGCGCCACATCAGCCGCATGATCACTGCCGAGAACATGATCGTTGCCCTGTTCGCCATCCCACTGGGCCTCGGGGCCGGCTACATGGCGGCGAAGGCGGCGATGGCCTCGTTCGAGAGCGATCTGTTCGCGTTCGATCTGTATATCCGGCCGAGCACCTTCGTTGTCGCGGCGTTGGCGATCCTGGCCGTCGCGCTTCTATCTCAGTGGCCCGGCCTCCGCGCCATCGGTCGCCTCGACATCGCCAAGATCGTCAAGGAACGGTCGCTGTAGCGGCCGGGCGCTGTCTGAGCCCCGAAGGCAATCCGGCCCTACCCGCGGTTCTCTCCGGCGGATACGGTGCAATGGTCATGTTGCGATTCGACAACCTTCAGAAGAGGTTTGGGGAGGTGACGGCTCTAGCGGATTGCAGCTTCGGCGTCGCCCCGGGCCAGATGCTCGGGTTTCTCGGCCCCAACGGGGCGGGCAAAACGACCGCGATCCGAACCGTCTTTGGTCTCGTTCGGCCCGACAGAGGGGATGTGACCTGGAAAGGCCGCCCAATCGGGCCGCCGGAGCGACGCTCGTTCGGCTACATGCCGGAGGAACGCGGGCTCTATCGAAAGATGCGAGTGCGTGACCAACTCCTCTACTTCGCGCAGCTGCACAGCCTCGACAGGGCCACGGCAACGAAATCGACCGATCGCTGGCTGGAGCGCTTTGGGTTGGCCGATCGCGCCAGGTCCAAGCTCGAGGAACTGTCGCACGGAAACCAGCAGCGCATTCAACTGATCGCCGCCCTGATCCACGACCCCGTGCTTCTCATACTCGATGAGCCGTTCGCCGGGCTCGATCCGCTGGGCGCGGCGAACATGGCTGCGGTGCTCGAGGAACGTGCGGCCGAGGGCGTTGCAGTTCTCTTCTCGAGCCATCAGCTCGATGTAGTTGAGGATCTGTGCGAAGAGGTCGTCATCATCAACAAGGGCGCGGTCGTCCTGTCCGGGCAGATAGATCGGCTCCGGGCCGACTCGCCGGTGCGATATGTGGAGATCGCGGGCGATGATCTCCGCTGGACCGTCGACTTGGCCGCGGCCACCGTCGTAGAGCAGCGCCCCGGCCGGATCCGAGTGGCAATCGAGGGAGCGGTCGACCTGGAGTCGCTTGCTGCGATAGCGTCCGCCAACGGGTCCGTCAGCCAGTTCATCATGGAACCTCCCCCACTGTCCGAAGTGTTCACCGAGGCGGTACAAGCGTGATCCTGCGAATCATCGGCCTCGTGGCCCGCCGGGAGTTGCTGGTAGCCCGGAAGCCTTTTCTGATCACGACCGCCATCCTCCTGGCCGTTGCTGCCGCCGGTCTGACCATCATGACCGTGGTTGAGAGCAACGATTCCGGCGACGGCTCTATCACCTATGAACTCGGGCTGGTGGGCGCCGTTCCCGCCCAGCTCCCTGACGAGGTTGCTTCGCGACTGCCCCGGGGTCACGATCTCGACACGGTGATACTCGGGTCCATCGATGCTGCGGAAGGCGCCTTGAGCGAAGGTGATGTCGGCGCCGTCGTAGTTGGAGACGACACCGTTCTCTGGGGCCCGTGGGTGTCGGTCACCCTGGCAGAGAGCCTGGTCGACTCGCTGCAGGCTCTCAAAGCCCGGGAGCGGGCCGCCGAGTTCGGCCTGACATCTGAGGACATCGGGTCGCTTCTCGACCCCGAACTGGAGTTCCGCAGTGTCGCCCGCGCCGACGAGGGAGCCGAAGCCGACGAGGCGGCAAGCTCGATTGCAGTAATCGTGATGTTCGCCGGGATCCTCGCCTATGGCCAATGGATCGGATACTCGGTTGCGGAGGAGAAGAGCAGCCGGGTCGTAGAACTGATCCTGGGTGCGGTACAACCCCATCATCTACTAACCGGGAAGTTGCTGGCCGTCGGATCGATGGGATTGACTCAGATGACCCTGGTCGGGTCCTTGGTGGTTGGCTACGGGCTTGCCGCGGATCTTGTGAACATGCCGGATCTCGCGGCAGGTCTTGTGGTGTGGATGCTTGTCTGGTTCCTTCTCGGCTACACGTTCTACGGAGCTATCTACGCGGCCGGCGGCTCATTGGTTGTCGATACTCACGAGGCGAGCAGCACCCTTGGCGTTCTGAACATCTTGCCGATCGTCGGATACGTTTTTGGAATCATCACGTTCTCGCAAGGAGCCGACACGGCATTGCTGCGGGCGTTCTCGTTGATTCCGCTGTGGGCTCCAATGACGATGCCGGGCCGGATCGCCCGCGGTTGGGCGACACCCTGGGAGGTGGGGTTGTCGGTCGTGCTGATGCTTTTCGCCATCTACGGCATCATCAGATTTGCGGGATGGGTCTACCGAGGAGGCGTGGCACGGGCAAGCTCAAAGCTGGGGTGGCGTGAAGCGTTCCGAGCCGGCCGTGACCTGGGCGTGGGCGGCGCTCGCTGAGCGGTATTTCGATGCCGAATCCCGATGCCGATCTACAAGACCCGGCCGTCGGCTACCTCCAGAACCAGGGTCACGGGGCCATCGTTGGTGAGCGACACTGCCATCTCGGCACCGAAGCGGCCGGTGGCGGTCGGTAAGCCCAGCTCCGCCAACGCGGCCACGACTTCCTCCACGAGCGGCTCGGCGATTTCGGGCTGGGCGGCGCCGATGAAGCTTGGGCGGCGTCCCCGGCGAGTGTCTCCATAGAGCGTGAACTGGCTGATGACGAGCACACCGCCGCCCACGTCGGTGACGGACAGGTTCATCTTCTGGGCATCGTCACGGAAGATCCGCAGCACGGCGAGCTTGGTGGCAAGCGCCCGGGCATCAGCCGACGAATCGCCTGGGGCGACGCCGACCAGGACCGCCAATCCCTGCTCGATCTCTCCGACGACTTCGCCGCCCACTTCGACGCGGGCGTTGCTGACCCTTTGCACAACGGCCCGCATATCACTCCACCGCCAGGCCGAGGGCTTCGAGGAACAGGCTCACGACGATGCCGGCGATGAGCACCCCGATGAAGATGAGCGGTAGCGCCCGTCGCTTCCGGACCCCAAAGACGACCGCCGCCAGCGAACCACTCCAGGCGCCGGTCACCGGGAGCGGGATGGCGACAAACGTAATCAGGGCAAAGTCACGCAACCTCTCGAATCGGGAGCTGTGGCGGGTGTGTGTGCGGTCCTGGAGGCGAACCATGAGGCGATGGATCCACGGCCAGTGGTCTTCGGCCCAGGCGACAAATCCGGGAAACAGCCACAGGATGATGGGAACCGGGATCATGTTGCCGATTACCGACCAGACGTAGGCAGTCACCGGCGGCATGTTGAATACGCCCTGTCCCAGCGGGATGGCGCCGCGCAACTCGATGATGGGAGTCATCGCGAGCAGCACAACCAGCACCGGTTCTGGCAACGGCAGGTCTCGGATCCAATCGGCCACTGATTCGCGCACGGTGGAGTTTCTAACAGGACTTGGCGACGAACCCTGCATTACCGTCGTCGTCCGGCGGGAAGTCACGGCTGAAAAAGGCAACGAGGGCGTCTGCGACGTCTCCGGCAGGCACGTCGTATGAACCGCGCACAACGTCCGCTCGGATCTGCTCGACCCGCTTCAAACGATCTTCCGTGGATTCGCTGATGAGGAATAGACCGGCCGGCGTTTGTTCCTCATGCCGGCTCATGTTCGGTCCCCATTGGTGCCCCCGGTCCGCGACTCGGCCGCCTCGAGAGGCGGCGATACCCATCGGAAGACAATCGGCGACAGGATCGCCGTAACGCCTACGAGGAGAATTGCGCCGGCCTCGAGACCCTCGTCGAGCACGCCAAGCTCGACTCCAAACTCGGCGAGGGCGATTATTACCGACAGTTGGCCGGCGAGCAGCACACCGGCGCCGAGGGACTCGCGAATCGAGAGCCCCCGCAGAGCCAGCAGGAGGGCCGGCACCAGCTTGATGCCGATGGCGATGGCAATGAGCGCCAGCGCCCTGCCGAGGACACCAGGCTCGCCTAGCTGGGACAGCGGGAACCCGATCCCGACGTTGATGAAGAAGACCGGGATGAAGAAACCGTATGAGAAGCCGGCAAGCCGTGTCTCGAGCTCGTGGATGTTGCGAAACACGTAGGCGAACAAGGCGCCGGCCAGGAAGGCCCCCAGGATCGGCTCAACACCGAGGGCCAATGACAGCCCGACGAAGATGAAGAGCAAAGCCAGGCTCGCCCGGATGCCCATCTCGTCGGGGTCATCACGGGCAAACAGCCTCTCGAAGCGCTCCGGATACCACCAGGCGACCCGACGGAGCACAACCAGAGAGGCTGCCATCGCCGCAAAGAGAACCGGCACCGAGAGGAGGCGCCAGCCACCACCGGAGGCGACAACCACCCCAAAGAAGACGATGGCCGTCGCCGAGCCGAACTCGGCGATGATGGCCGTGACGATTGTCAGCTGACCCTGCCTCGTGCCTGATCGGCCGGTGGCGCGCAGCGCCGGAATCACAATCCCCAAAGAAGCAGCCGAAGTGAGCAGAGTGAGGAACACACGCTGATTCGTCGTCTCGGGGTCGAGGAGCCCAAAACCGAACCAGGCAGCCAGAAGAAACGCTGCAAAGAGACCACCGCCCGTTATCAGCGGGCCCGCTCCCTGCCGCTCGAGACGCTCGAAGTCGATCTCGAAGCCGGCGAGGAACATGAGGAGCAGCAGCCCCAACTCGGCAAGCAACCCGATGAACTCGGCGTCGCCCGTTCCGGTTTCGACGATGAGGAAAACAGGCCCGATGAGAAGACCGAACACGAGTTCCAGCACGACGGCGGGCAGCCTGAGCCGACCCGCAATCAGGGGGAGGGTAAAAGCCCCCAGACCGATGAGGATCATCGGCGCCGCTCTCGGCAGGACTTCACTCGCCACCACGATGGCCGCTTGATCAATCATGCCGGGTTGCGGGGAACCAGAAGAACAGAGGCCCCAACCCGTCCCAGGAGGTGACCGGCAACGTCCGGGCGCAGAGTGGATATCCCTCGCGCGGGAAGTGATATCACCAATACGCTCGAGGCCCCAGCGAGGTCGGTGATGACCCGCACGGGGTTGCCACGGCGTACCCGGCGATGAACCTGGACTCCCTGGACAGCCGCCTCCTCACGGAGCCAGGCGGTCGATTCGCGGGCGTCGTCGATTGCCTCGGGCCCGCTAACGAAGGAAGCCGCCACCACGGACACGCCCACAAGAGATGCCGATGAGGTGCGCGCAATGTCGATGGCAGCCCGCGCCGCGGAGTCGCCGGCCACGGTGCGCCGCGCCGGAACGAGGACGCTCGCGTACGGGTGGCGGCCGCGCGCCAGGAGCACCGGCACTCCGGCGGCTCCGTAGCGGTTCACCTTCGCGGCAATGCGGCGTCGGGCCCACAGTGACGTTCCCGACTCGAGCGTCGTGACGAGTATTCCGATGCTCTCGGTGGCAGGCAGTGCGATCAGTGCGGCCTCGAGGCTCCCGGCAACAGGCCGCGAAGACATTTCGATGCCGTCGGTGCGCGCCTTCAGCTCGTCGAGCAACTCCCCCAACCCATCGCGCTCGCCGCCGCCGGCCATGGTTTCCGGATCGCGATGCAGCACAACCAGGCCCTCCGCCGGCGTGTTTCGCACCACATCGATCGCCTCACCAACGGCCAGGTCGAAATCATCGGCACTGTCGAGAACGACCGCGACCTTGCGTCCGAAGTTGAGGGGAAAGCGCGACTCGCCTGAAGAGAATGTGTTGACGATGTCGGGGAACTCCGCGGCTGCTCCGACGACGGTGACCCGGTCGCCCACCTCCAGCCTGGTGGGGCCTTTCGGTATGATCAGCTCATCGTCGCGCAGCACGGCGGCTATCACCCAGGAACCGGCGTGCAATTCCTGAATCCGCTTTCCCCGCACCGGGGCGTCCGCGGCGATCCGGAATTCGATGGCCTCGGCCTTGCCTTCGGCGAATGTCGTCGAAATCACCCGCCGCGGTTCGATGAGCACCTCCACAGAACGCGCCGCGAGGATGTCGGCGGAGACGACGGGCACACCGAGATCGCGGTATTCGTCCATTCGGCTCGCGTCGTGAGCGATGCCGACGATGCGCAGCACACCGGCATCACGGGCAATCCGCAGCGCTGCCAGATTGCGGTCATCGTCGAACATGGCGGCAACCAGCGCGGCTGCGTTCTCGAGTCCGGCTCGTTTCAACACGACCTCGCTGGAACCGTCCCCGACAACGGAGGCGAATTCACGCAGGTTCTCGGCCGCCTGCAACGCCGAACGATCCGTGTCGATGAGCACGACATCCCAAACGTCCGACAGTCGACTCAGGAGCTCGCGCCCCGGACCGCGGGCCCCGATCAGCAGCGCTCTCATAGGTCGACCCCCGCTACTACGCCGGCGACCGCCAGGCGGGCGGATTCGGCGGCATCGACGCCCAGGCCGGCGAGGACGGCGGCCGTGTCGGCTCCCAGGCGCGGGGCCGCGGCGCCGGCCGCGGCCGGGCTGCGCGAGAAGCGCGGGGCCGGCGCCGGATCGGATCCTTGGGCTCCTGCCGAAAATGTGTTTCGGTCCCGATTGTGGGCGTGGGTTGGAGCCTCTTCGAGAGACAACACAGGGGTGGTGCACGCATCCGAGCCGGCGAAGACCTCTTCCCAGTGGCGGCGTGGTGCCTGGAGGAAAGCGGCCGCGATCTCGTGTTCGATCTCGGGCCAGCCGCTCCTGTCCATCTGGGCGGGCAACCGGGAGGCGTCGAGGCCGAGCCGCTCGAGCAGCTCGGCATAGAACTGCGGTTCGAGCGCGCCGACGGCCATGTGCTCTCCGTCTGCGGTCTCATACACCCGATAGAAGGGGGCCCGGCCGTCGAGCAGGTTCGAATTGCGCTCGTCGGTCCACAGGCCCATGGCAGCCAGCTGGTAGGTGGGGGTCATCAGCGACGCGGCACCGTCGACCATCGCGGCGTCAATGACCTGGCCGAGCCCCGAGCTCTCGCGCTCGTGAAGCGCCGCCATCACCCCGAGAGCCAGATAGAGCGCCCCGCCCCCGTAGTCCCCGACCAGGTTTAGAGGCGGAACCGGGCGGACTTCGCCGATGGCGTGCAGGGCGCCCACCAGGCCGATGTAGTTGATGTCGTGGCCGGCCATCTGGGCCATGGGGCCTTCCTGGCCCCAACCCGTCATCCGGCCGTAGACGAGGCGGGGATTGACCTCGGCGACATCGTCCGGCCCGATGCCGAGACGTTCGGCAACCCCGGGCCGGAGTCCCTCGATCAGCACGTCGGCCGTGGCGGCGAGACGCAGCACGAGCTGCCGCCCGTCCTCGGCCTTGAGGTCGATAGCGATCGAGCTTTTACCGCGGCCACAGACGTCGGCCAGCCGACCGATCGCGTTGCCGCCACGAGCTCGGTCGACGCGGATGACCTCGGCCCCCATATCGGCCAAGAGCATGCCGCAGAACGGCACAGGGCCGATCGCGTCCAGCTCGATCACGCGTATTCCGTTGAGAGGTCCGCTCATAGCGCATGATCCTAAAGGGATCGGTCTCGTCAACTGTGAACAACAACGGTGTCGCCGGTCACCGGATCCCGATCGAGTTCGATGAGGTCCTCGATGCGGTGGCGCATTTCTGCGACGTGGCTGACCACCAGGACCAGGCGGTTTGCTGCTCCGGCGGCGAGCTGTTCGATGCCCTCCATGGCCAGATCGAGGTGTTCGGGATCGAGGCTGCCGAAGCCCTCATCAAGGAAGAACGCGTCGAGGCGGCCCCCGGTGCGAGCAACCATCTCCGCCAGAGCCAGGGCCAGCGCCAGCGAGGCGAGGAAGGTTTCACCGCCCGACAGTGAGTCTGCCCGGCGCACAGCATCGGCCGACGTCAGGTCCACGATGTGGAACTCCCCGTCTGCCGAGAAGCGGTAGCGGCCGCTGGAGAGACGCTCGAAGTGGTCGCTGCCGAGATCGGCAAGCTCGCGCTTCTCCTCATCCAGAACGTACCGGACAAACTTGCTGTCGGTGAGCTCTCCCGCCAGCGTCAGGAAGGTCTTATGACGCGCGCTCGCCTCATCTCGCGCCAGCCGAATGTCGTCCGACCTCGCCAGCTCCTCCTGGTCGGCGTCGAGATGCTTGCGCCGGACATCAATGGCTGCCACCACCTGCGCCACTTCCGCGGGGAACTCCCGGTCGATTTCCAACTCGACGCGCAGCGCCCGTTCGGCCGCACCGATCTCGGCCTGCTCCCGCTCGGCGGCGACCTTTGCCGTGGTAAACGTCTCGGTGGAGTCGGCCCTGGCGGAGCGCACGGTTTCCACCGCCGCGGCGACCCCATCGACGTCGTCGGTTGGCCCAAGTTCGATCGAGAGGCGGGTGGCCAGCTCGGCGAGCGACATCCGGAGCGTGCCGAGTTCCTTGTCGGCAGCCTGGGCCGAACGGATCGACTCATCGTGCTCGGACCTCGCCAGGTCGACCCGTTTGCGAGCGTCGGCAACTGCCGCTTCCGCCGTGGCCAACCGCTTGCGTAGCTCGGATGGTGTCTCGTCGGCGCACAACGTTTCCAGTTGTTTGGCCGCAGCCGCCAGGTCGCCCTCGATCGACTTCACCTGAACCTCGGCAGATCGCAGCCCCTTCGCCGCCGCCTTGGATTCGGCCTCGGCGGCCCCAACCGCGATCCGGGCCGCGGCCACGTCATCTGCGGCCTTCCGGGCAGATTGCTGAGTTTCCTCGAGACGCTGGGCAGAAGCGGCGAGCGCGGCTTCGGCCGCCGCCGTCGCCGGAGCGTCGATGGCCGCAGGCGCAGTCGTAACGGCCTGGTCGCAGACCGGGCAGGTTTGGCCCTCCTCCAACGCGGCGCGCAGTGTGCCGGCCATGTCCTGGTGCTGGGCTGCGTGGAGGCTCTGCGCGGCGGCGTCGTGCGCCGCAGCGGCCTTTGTCGAAGCTTGGGAGGCGGATTTGTGGGCCGACTCCGCATCCTTCAAACCGGCCGCGGCGTGTGCCAGCTTGGCGGCAGCCGCCTCCCCGGCCTCCGTCTGCAGCTCGATGCGTTGTGCGGCGGCCTGTCGCTGCAGTTCCATCTGCTGCGTCGTGGCCTCGAGGCGCGTCGCTTCATCGATCGTGGAGCGCATCGCGGGTGGATCGAGCTTGCTCAACGCGGCGTCCGCCGCCGCCAGAGCGGCCTGGGCTTCGGCGAGCGCGGCGCCGATGCGCTGCCGCGAGTCGTTGGCCGACTTGGAGACTTCGACAATCTCGGCGACGACCCCGGGGAGAGGTATCCGATCGGCCAGCGCCGCCAGCGCCGCCAGCTCCGTTTCGGCGCGGGTGATGACGCGGGTGGTCGCCGCGGTGCGCTCCACAAAGTCGGTGAACTCCACCTCGGCCTTGCGCAGCAGCTCTAAGCGCGCTTCGTGGGCCGCCAGCTCCTCCCGAGTAGCCGCGACGCGCCCGGCCAGGGCGTCGGCCGCCTCGAGTCGCACGGCGAGGGTCTCGACCGCGGTCGCCTCGACGGCGGCACGTTCCTTGGCGGCAGTCCGCATCAGATCGATGCGGTCGTGGCCGAAGACGCCCTTGAGGACCTTGTCGCGCTCGGCCGGGCGCGACCGGAGGAACTCGGCGAAACGCCCCTGGGCCAGCATTATCGAACGCGAGAAGCCATCGAACTCGAGCCCGAGCAGCTCGACGATTCGGTCGTTGACATCGCCCTCGAGGACGTACTCCTCGATTCTGTCGGCCTCCGGAGCGTCCGCGGCGAGCCGGTGCAGGCCGTGAACACTCTGCCCCTTGCGGCGCAGTGCGCGTGTGACCTCCCACACTTCGGCGTCCACTGCGAACCGCAAGCTGACAGTGGCGCCGTCGGCTCTCTGGTGGATCAGGGACTTCGTCGATGCGGCCACCGTGGGCGTTCTCCCGAAGAGGGCGAAAGCGATGGCATCGAGCAAGGAGGACTTGCCGGAGCCGATCGGCCCCACCACTCCAACAAGGCCGCGGTCGCGCAGGTCAAACACCGAGTCCTCTCCGAAGTACGATCGGAAGTTGCGCAGTCGGAGCTCAAGCGGGCGCATCGACCAGCTCCATCACCTCGCGAAAGGCATCCAACAGGGCCGGGTCGGCCGGCGTACCGTCGCGATCCAGGATGTAGTCGGCGAAGAGCTCCTCGAGCGAGCGGGCCGGCCGCTCCCCGCCGTCATCGGCTGCTCTTGGATAGTCCGCCTGGACCTTGACGACGAAGTCGAATTCCTCTCGCACCCGGTCGGCGAGCCCCGGATCGGGGCCGGCGGTCTCGACGGTGAGGTCCAGGTAGGCCTCACGCAGATCGTCGCGAGCAACGAGGTCACCCCAGCTGCCGCGAGCCCGCACGAGGCGGCGACCCCCGCTGAGCGGCACGCTGCGGACCGACGCCGGCAGCCCGGGCTCGGCTTCGACCACAACAACCCGTTTCTGTTCGCCGGCCTCGCCGAAGTCCAGTTCGAGCAATGAACCGGCATACTCTGCGGGCACCCGAGCCCCGGCGACCGATTGCGGCGCGTGGATGTGGCCCATGGCTACATACTGCGGCCCCGGCGGAATGGCCTCGGCGGTCCCCGCATACGCCTCCCCCATGTGGAGTGCCCTCTCTCCGCGCGGCGCCCCGTGGCCGTGGACTCTGGAGCCTCCGACGAGGAAGTGCGACACCAGGAAAGTCACGGCATCGCCGCCGGCCAACTCCGAGGCGTGGCTGGCGTACGCCTCGGCAATGGCACGCAGCCGATCGGCGTACTTCTTGTACCACTCGTCGGCCTCGGCGATGAAGTCGATGACTCTCCCCGCTCTCAGGAATGGGAAGCAACTGACTACCGCCCGGCCTCCCGGCGTTGCCAGATCGAGCACGCCGCCGGCGTCGGGCCGCTTGATGTCGCCGACGAGATGGACGTTCGTAGGGGTGAGGTACGGGGCGAGCGTCTCGAAGAAACCGGCGGAGTCGTGGTTGCCCGCAATGGCGACCACCGGGCGGCGCCCCCCATCGGTGAGCGTGACCAGGCCATTCAACGCGGTCCGCAACGATGGGACGGGGGGCGTCGGTCGATCGAAGAGATCACCGCTGTGGAGCACTAGATCGACCTCTTCGCGGTCGGCGATGGCGGCTACCTCGGCGATGACCTCGGCGTATTCTTCGCCACGGTCGAACCGGCCGATGCGTTTGCCGACGTGCCAATCCGAAGTGTGAAGAGCCTTCACCGACTACAGGCCGTCGAACGGGTCGGCATCGGAAACGTCGACCTCCTCTTTGCGCGTCGCCCAGGGAGGGAAGGGAAAGTCGACGACGAGCGGTACCGGGATCGAGGGTTGGCTGACCACCATGGTGCCCGGCTTGAGAAGCCGGGCGCGCGCCCGCGTCGATGGGAGCATCCATCCGTACTCGGAGCGTTCGGCTTCGGCGGCGTCGAGCCGCCCCGCCACCCGGATCGCTGCGTTCTCCATTACCTCCTGGGCCACCCGCGAGGCCGTTTGTTGTGCCCCGACGAGCAATACCCCGAGAGAGCGGCCTCGCTGGGCGATGTCGATGAGCATCTCCTTCAGTGAGCTGGTGCCCTCACGCGGGGCGTACTTGTTGAGCTCGTCGAGCACAACCACCGACAGCGGCAGCCGCTGGCCGGTGCGCTCCTTTTCGGCGAATGTCTCGGCGAGCAAGGCACCGACGACGAAACGCTGCCCCAGGTCGTGGAGGGTCTGAATGGCGACAACGGACACCTGTGCCGCCGACCGATCGATGCGGCGGCTCTCGCCGGCGCGCACCAAATGGCCGAGGCGGTGCGAAGCGGCGTGGAGCCGGCGCATGAAGGCGGAAACCGTCCCGGCCTGGGTGCGCCCCGTCCAGCGCCGTTCGGGTTCGCCGTCTTCGGGGTCGACGAACTCTTCGAGCTGCTCGACGAGACCCCGCAGATCGCGAATGACCGCCTCGCCCTGATGAGGCGTCACCTGGTCGCCGGGGCGATGCCCCTCGAGCGGATCACGCAGGACAACCGCGCCGGGCTCCCCCGCGACGTCGACCGCGTAGCGCCTGAGCTGGGCGCGCACTCGCTCCTCGATGAAAGGGATCTGGTTACGCGAATCGTTGGCGTCTGTGAAGAGGAACCGGAGCAGACCGTCGTCGATGAACTCCCGCGGCGTCCAGGTGAATGCGGCGACGTTGTCCTGCCGACCGCCGGTGTCGGGAAGGACCACATCTCCCGAATGTGATCGTGGGCCAGAACGACACCGACGGGAAAGGGGCCGGCTCGACGCCGAGGCGCTGCCACTGCTCGCGGGCGGCGTCGTCGAAGTACTTGTTCGGCTTGTCGAGCCATAGCAAGTCCTCCCCCTTGACGTTGAACACAAGGATGCGCAGGTTGGCGGCGCCCTCCCCCAGGATGTCGGGCCGGCTCGACAAGAGCCGCAGGAAGAACAGGGCGAACGAGGTCTTGGTGGCGACACCGCTGATCCCCGAGATGGACATGTGGCCACCTTTGCGCCCGTCGAAGAAGTCGAGATCGACGTACATCGGTGAGCCATCGCGCCCGACCCCCACGGGCAGCGGTCGGCCCATCTCATCTACGTACAGCGCCTTGTCGCGGGCGACACCGGTGGCCCGTTCCACAGGTTCGCCGGGGTCCGGGGACACCCAGACCTCGGGGTCGACCCGGGTGACCGCCACACGGGCAGTCCGCACCTTCCCTCCGGGCATGGTGCCTTCGCCGGCTATCCGACGCGTGTCGCTCTCGTAGCTGGCGCCCTCGAAGATCGCTTCGGACTCGGTGACGACTCCGTAGGTGCGGACTTCGCCGCGTTTGGGAACCTCGGTATGGACGACAACGAGATCGTCGAGCTGGAGGTACTCATCGTCTTCGAGCAGCACCCGGAACTCGCTGGTTGTGGTGTGCTCTGTGCCGAGCACTCGACCCACCGCCGGGTCCACCGTCTTGTCTTGCTCTGCTGTCATCAAACCACTCCGGCTACTTGGGGACGCATGATCGCGGACCGCAGCGCCCGATACACGTATCCCGGGTCGCCGAGGCGGCGCCGCAGCTCTCGCTCGAGCGCGGCAATCGGGACCAGGTTCTGGGGAGCCCGCGGATCGATGTGACTTTCAGAAGCGACCGCGGGGATGATTGCGGTGGTGCGAGCGGCTATTGCGACGGCACGCGATCGTTCCAGGGCGGCCGACACCTCACCGCGGACAACGCCGGTCCACGAATGGCCTTCCGCCCTCTCGGCTATACGGAAGTACCACGAGTACCGCTCATAGGCGCCTCCCTTGCCGATGAGGAACAGTGGAGTGCGCTCGCCACACCCGAGACGGCCGATGACTTCAGAGCGGTCTGCCGACAGGTAAGGGGCCCGGTGACTCTTGATGAACCCAACCTTGTCGGTCGCTGCCAGGTCGTTGATCGGCCCATCGCTCACCACAAAGAGCCCGCCCTTGGCCAGCTCTTCGGACAGCTCACCCTCGGCCCGTCGCATCGCGCCATGGAACTTCGTTACCAGAGCGCCCGGGTCGGCGTCGGGCACCGACTCTGAGCGGTACGAAAGCTCCGGCGACACGACGGGGATCGGAGCACCCTTGCCGGCCCCGAACACGGCCAGCCGCCCCACCCGGACGTCGGTCACCTCGGAGCGCGGGACGCTGCGATCCCACACGACGGAGCCGACGGCGAAGCTGCCGCAGATCCCGGGAACGGGTGCCGGGGTCTCGTCAAGTGTCAGCCGGGCATCGACGCGACGCACTCCATCGACGAACGCCAGCTTGTCGATCCCGTCGTCGATCCCGGCGATGGGATCCCATTTGCCGGGGATCTCGACCGACTCGTCCACGCGCTCGGGCTCGGCAAGAGATGCATCAGATTCGAAAGGCGAGCCGTAGTCCGGAGACCAGCTCTCAACATGCAGTTGCGCCATGGGGCGACTGTAACTGCCCCCCGTGACACATTTGTGTTTAGCAGTACTCAGTACTCAGTACTCAGTATTCAGTAATCAGTAATCAGTAGCCAGGTTCGTCCGCACTCGCAGGTGATTCGGTACGGAGCAATCAGTGCCCAAGCCGGGATCACGCGGTACTGGATACTGAGTACTGGATACTGAGTACTTCTCGGAGTACTGGATACGGAGCACTTCTTAAGCTATCGCGCTGGGGTCCTCGGCGAAGAGCTCTGTTCGCCCACAGTCGACACAGGTGAACGCATCGAGCGGTGACATGGACCAGTAGTCCGCGCTCGACTCGCCGACATGACGCACGGAGAGATTCGTCGAAAGTGCCGAGCGAACCATCCGGCCGCTGCAGGCACACGCCTTTGTAGTCAATGGGGACACACGGTCCTCGGTCATCGCCATCGCTGCCCTACCTATGGATCGCCCGGCGCCCCCCACGTCCGGGACAACTGCCGGCCCGTTCTCCTCCGTACCGCGCTCCCGTACCGAAACCACCGTATCAAGGCGCGGCATTCGACCGAAGGGCTGTTGATCGAAGTGAGAAGTGACTAGTGATCTGATGTTGCGCCACAACCAGCCCGACATGCTCACAGCCGGGAGATTCGCTCCAGCAGCAAAGTGAAGAAGCCATCCGAGTCGACCACGTTCATGACCATGGCGTTCGGTTCGTTGCCGGTAACCATCCACCAATCGATCATCGTCATTCCTTCTGCGGGCCCGTCGCGGACGATCTCGACGTGACATCGGCGCCCGGCAAACAGGTCCGGGTCGATCAGATACGCCACCGTTGTCGGGTCGTGGAGCGGCGCCCCGTCGGCTCCGTACTTCTCCATGTCGTGTCGGTCGAAAAAGGTGAGCATCCCGGCCACGGAGTCCCCCGCCGCCGTCCCCAGCTCTCGAAACGGAGCGACCCGGCGCTCACTGGCCAGCGCCTTGTGGGTCACATCGAGCGGCATCAGCGTGATCGGAATGCCGCTGGTGAAGACGACGTGAGCGGCGTGCGGGTCGACGTAGATGTTGAACTCCGCAGCAGGGGTCACGTTGCCCCCCTCGAAGAAGCCGCCGCCCATCGCCACAATGCTCTCGACCGAGTCGGCGATCTCGGGGGCTCGGACCAGTGCCATGCCGACGTTGGTCAACGGCCCCAGGGTGCACAGGGTGACGCTCCTTGGCTCGGCCGCCCCAAGCGTCTCGACGAGGAAGTCAACCGCGTGAGTCGCCTCCGGCTCGCGATGCGGGTCGGGCAGGTCGGCACCGTCGAGACCGGTCGGGCCGTGAACGTACTCGGCAGTGACCAGCTCCTTGACCATGGGACGGCTACAACCGGCGTACACGGGTACTCGAGACCCGGCCAGCTCCACGAGCTGCAGGCTGTTGCGGGTCGTATGGTGCAGGGGCACGTTGCCGGCGACAGAACAGATCCCCAGCACGTCAAAGTCCTCAGGAGATGCCAGAGCCGCCAGGATGGCGACGGCGTCATCCTGCCCAGGATCGGTATCGATGATGACCTTGCGCATAGCGGCGAGCTTAGGAGACCTCGTCCCGGGTGGGCATGGCGGCCTGCGCGCCGTGCCGGGTAACCGCGACGGCGGCGGCGCGAACCGCGAATCTCACGGCCGCCTCGACGTAGGCGCCGCGGGCCAGTTCGGCCGCCAGCGCCCCGCAGAACGCATCCCCCGCTCCCGTGGTGTCAACGGCAGTCACGGTTGGTGCCGCGACGTGGGTCGCCCCACTTCGCTTCACCACCATTGCGCCCCCGGCGCCCATCGTGACGACAACATCGTCCACGGGGAGCGATCCGGCGGCAGCCACCACTTCGGTGTTGTCCGTCACCGGCAGAGCGGACAACAGGGCCAGCTCGGATTCGTTGGGGATCAGGATGTCGACCCCCGCCAGCAACTCGGAAGGGAGCGCCGCGGCCGGAGCCGGATTCAGGATCACGGTTCCGCGCGCCGCGGTGATGGCCGCCGCCAAAGCGGCCACCGGCACTTCGAGTTGGATAAGCAGTATCGAAGCGGCCGCGATCATCTCGGCTGCGGCGGCGACGTCATCGACGCCGACCGTGGCGTTGGCGCCGGGGCTAACGGTGATGGCGTTCTCGCCGGACTCCTCAACGTTGATCAGCGCCAGCCCGCTTCCCACCGTGGGGTCGACGGTCACAAACTGCGTGTCGATCCCGTCGGTGGCGAGCCCGGCAATGAGCCGCCGACCGAAATCGTCATCGCCCACCCTGCCCACCATGCCGACCCGGGCACCAAGACGGGCAGCCGCCGTCGCCTGGTTGGCGCCCTTGCCCCCCGCAAACGTGGAATGTCCGGTGGCGAGCACGGTCTCGCCTGGCTCCGGAATTCGGGGAACGCGGGCGACCAGGTCCTGATTGAGACTGCCGAGAACGACGATGTCGTAGGGGTCACTCATTGCCATGCGCTACCGCAGTTCCCCTGCAGTCAGATGGGTGCCCGCGTTCATGACCAGCAACTGCCCGGTGACGGACCGTGCGCCGAGCGCCAACCAACGAACGGCCTCGGCGACGTCGTCCACGGTGGCGATGCGCTGCAGCGGGGCCGCCTCAGCAGTCCTCTCCTTGAAGGCTGCCAGCCCCCCGGCGGTGAATACCGGTGCCATCCAGTCGGTGTTCACGAAGCCGGGGCAGACAGCATTGACACGAATGTGCGGGGCGAGGCTGTGCGCCAGACCCAGCGTCAGAGTATTGAGCGCCCCCTTCGAGGCCGCGTATGCGATGGATGAACCGGTGCCGGTGAAGCCCGAATCGGATGAGATGTTGACGACAGATCCGTTGGCCTCACGGAGGGCCGGCACCGCGGCCCGGGTCATCTGGTAGCTGCCGATCACGTTGACCGCGAATATGGCCTCGAAATCGGCCGCCTGCAACGCATCCAGCTCGGACGCCTCGGCAAAGCGAGTCACCCCGGCGTTGTTCACCAGGACGTCTATTCGGCCCCAGGCCTCCAACGCCACGCCCGCCAGCCCAACACAATCCGCGTCGGACGATACGTCGCCCTTGGCGACGATCGCTTCCACGCCGTTGGCGCGACAATCCTCTGCAACCGTCTCGCCGCCTTCTCGGTTCTTCGAGTAGTTGACGACTACGTGGCAGCCGGCCTGCGCCAGATCGCGCACAACCGCCGCTCCGATACCGGACGATGCCCCCGTGACTATCGCGACTCTCGGCTCCGGCATTCTCTCCTCAGCAGTTGGCCAGCGCTTCCTCGGGCTCGACATAGTCGTAGCCGAGTGCGTGAGCGACGTGCTCTTCGGTCACTGTGCCCTTGCAGACGTTGAGGCCGCCGCGGAGGTGCTCATCATCGAGCATCGCCTGCTTGGCACCCTTGTCCGCCAGAGCCAGCGTGAACGGCAACGTGGCATTGTTGAGCGCGTACGTCGACGTCCGCGGCACGGCGCCGGGCATGTTCGCAACGCAGTAATGAACGACATCGTCAATGACGTACGTTGGGTCTTCGTGCGTAGTGGGCCGCGATGTCTCGAAGCATCCGCCCTGATCGATGGCCACGTCGACCAGCACCGAGCCGGGCTTCATTGCTTTGACCATCTCGGCCGTGACGAGCCGCGGCGCCCGGTCACCTTTGACGAGCACGGCCCCGACAACCAGGTCGGCGGCAAGGACCCACTCCTCGATTGCGGAGGTGGTCGAGTAGACGGTTTCGAGGGCAGTTCCGAACCGCCGAGACAGGCGGTCGAGAACGGAGATGTTTCGGTCGAGAACGATCACTTCGGCGCCGAGGCCGGCCGCCATCTGTATCGAGTGTTCCCCAACGACGCCGCCACCGATGACCACGACCCTGGCCGACTTGACACCCGGCACGCCGCCCAGCAGGAGCCCGGCGCCGCCGTGAGGAGCCTCGAGGCAATGGGCTCCGGCCTGAATCGCCATACGGCCGGCTACCTGAGACATCGGAGCCAGCAGCGGCAACCCGCCCTTGCGGTCCGTCACCGTCTCGTATGCGATGCAGGTGGCTCCGCTCTCGACGAGGTCCTTGGTCTGGTCCGGATCCGGAGCCAGATGGAGGTAGGTGAAGAGCACCTGATCGTCACTCAGCTGCGAACGTTCGCCGGCCTGCGGTTCCTTGACCTTGACGATCATCTCGGCCTCGCCCCAGACCTCGGCCGCAGTAGACGCGATGCGAGCTCCCGCCGCGGTATAGGCATCGTCGAGGGCTCCAATACCGACACCGGCGCCGGTTTCGACAAGTACCTCGTGACCATGGGCAACCAGTTCCCTCACGCTCGTCGGCGTCAGTCCGACGCGTCGCTCGGCCTTCTTGATCTCCTTGGGTGCCCCAACAAGCATCTTGCTATACCTCCGTGGATCTACTCTCAGTCGTTGTGTCTCATCAGGTGATCGCTACGTGTTGCCCGGTGCGATGATCTCCGCCGCTAGGTCCCTCCCAACACGCTTCGCAGCGCGGCCAGAACCGTGTCGATCTGGTCATCGGTGATGACGAGTGGCGGGCACATCGTGAGGTGGTTTGGCGGGATGGGCCGCACGCTCACACCCTGTGTCATCAATGCATCGCGGGTAGCAAGCACATCGAGCGAATCCGGAATGGAAACACCCCACACCGCACCGGCGCCGCGCACGTCCACCAGCAGCCCATCCGCTTTCAGTGAGTCGAGACCGGCTGAGAGGCGTTCACCGATCGCCGTGGCGCGCTCGAGCAGCCCCTCCCGCTCCTGGATCTCGATGCACTTGAGGCCGACGGCACAGGCGACCGGGTGACCTGAGTAGGTGTAGCCGGTGCGCAGAACAAAGCCCTCGTTGGCCTCGAGACTGTCGATGACGGCCGGGCCCATGATCACACCCGACAGCGGCACGTAGCCCGAGGTGACAGCCTTGGCGAACGTGATCAGGTCGGGCGTCACGCCGTAGAACTGGCTGGCGAACCAACTACCGGTCCGCCCAAATCCGGTGATGACCTCATCGAAGATCAGGTACGCGCCGTACGTGTCGCACAAATCGCGCAGGTGCGACAGGTAACCCTCCGGCGGTGGCCACACTCCCGAAGCTCCCTGAATTGGCTCGGTTATGACGGCGGCGATCTCGTCGCCGTGCTCCGCGAAGACCCGCTTCATGGCTTCGTCGTCGTCGGCGACAACGTTCAGGATTCCGGGAACCAGAGGCCCGAAACCATCACGGTTCGGGGCGATGCCCTGAACCGACGTACCGCCGTAGTTGGTTCCGTGGTAGCCGCGCTCGCGGCTGACGATGATCTGCTTCTCCGGCCGGCCGGCTTCGCGGTGCGAGATGCGGGCGATCTTCATTGCCGTGTCAACGGCTTCGGAGCCCGAAGATCCGAAGAAGACACGAGCACGATCGAACGGCGACAGTTCGACGACCTTGGCGGCCAGGTTCTCCGACTGCGGGTTGGTGAACGGATCGAACGTGTGAAAGGCACCAAGCCGTTTCGCCTGATCCGCCATGACGTCGGCGATCTCTTCGCGGCCGTAGCCAACGTTGGCGTACCACAGAGAGGCCATGGCGTCGATGAACTCGTTGCCTTGATCGTCCGACACCAGGGCACCGGTGCCGCCGGCTACCGAGATGAACGCCTCCTTACGAGGCGGGGAGAACGGGTGAAGGAATTGACTGGGCATCTCGCCTCCTCGTGTTGACCTATCGAATGATAGGTAATCTACCGCCAGATTTCCTACTCCACAACGCTGTTCTAGGGAAAGCTGGTGTAGTTGCAGGTCAGGCTACGGATTCGAGGCGCTGCTGGCCAACCGGCAGCGCGTGCTTCACGCCCGGTTCACGAGCGGTTCAAGAGATAGATAGACCCGGAAGCCACGACCACATAGATCTCACCCCCGGCAGCGGTCCCGAACGAGGTGATGGCCCGACCCCTGGCGGCGTCGAACCACTCGAACGTCTCCCCCTGGGGGCCGAGCGACCGGATCCACCCGGCGCAATAGTCGCCGTAGAAGTACTGACCTTCGAGCTCACGGATGTTCGAACCCCGATACACGTAGCCCCCCGTCACCGAGCACCCCTCATCGTGGCCGTAGACAACCGCCGGCGCGATTGTGCCGGTCGTGTCGCACGGGCCCTGGAAGCACTCCGTGCCCTCGAAGATGGGCCATCCGAAATTGCCCCCGCGGGATGTCGCGATCGGAACGCGGTTGATCTCCTCGTATTCGTTCTGACCCACATCCGCGATGATCAGCGAGTCGCCGTCGAATGTGAAGCGCCACGGGTTGCGCAGCCCGTATGCCCACAGCTCCGGGGCCCCGCCGCCGTCCACGAACGGGTTGTCGGCGGGAATGGAGTATTCGCCAGGCACAGAAACATCGATACGAAGTAGCGCGCCGAGCAGGGTGTCGGGGCGCTGGCCCTGGTCGAAACGGTCATTCGCTCCCCCTCCATCGCCGGTGGCAATCCACAGCATCCCATCAGGGCCGAACGCGATCATGCCGCCGTTGTGGTTGCCGGCCGGCTGATCGATCTCCAGCAGGATCTGCAGGCTTGCCGCGTCTGCCGTGCGGCCGTCTTGTGCGGCCTGCAGTTCGGCGACCCGGGTGGCGCCGCCCGCGCCGGTGTAGTTGACGAAAAGGCGGCTGTTGACGGCGAACTCGGGATGGAAGGCCAGGCCGAGCAGGCCCCGCTCGCCCCCAAATACCACTTCGTCTCTGAGATCGACAAACACCCCCGGAGCGTCGTCGTCGATCAGCCAGATCCGCCCGGGCTGATCGACAACGAAGAGTCGCGTATCGTTCGGCGGGGTCAGCACAAGCACCGGCTGCTCGAACCCGCGGGCCACTTCGACGAGTTCGAGGGACAGCTCGGCCAGCGGCAAGGTTGTGCTGGTGGTCGTCGTGGTGGTCGCCTCCGTCGCCCGAGTGGTCGATGGCGCCACAGCCGGCGTCCCGGGGGCCGCCGACGTCGATGGAGCCAGGCTTGTCGGAGCCGGCGTCGCGGACGTCACAACTTCCGGGACCGGCGACCCGGCCTCCGGCTCTTCGTCGGAGCACGCCGCAAGCGCGGCGAGGACCGCGATACCTATCAACAACCAGCGGGACATGCCGCGACGCTACCCCACGGATCGCGCTAGTTGTCTACTCGACGATTGTGCGGGCACCCTCGAAGTGCCAGCGGTCACGGGAGTCTCGGGCCTCCTCAACGTCAACTTTGAACAGAAGGATCGTGCCAACCAGGAAAAAGAAGATGATCGAGAGGATCGCGGGTCGGCCCGAGCCGGTGATCCCGCTGACGATCGCAAAGACCAACGGGCCCCAGATCGCCGAGAACTTCGAGAAGACCGAGAAGAACCCGTAGAACTCCGCGGAGGCCTCCTCGGGGATCATCGAGCCGAAGAGGCTGCGCGACAGCGCCTGCACACCGCCGAGCACAAACCCGATGACGACCGCCAGCAGGTACAGCAGTGTTGCCGTGCCCTTGGTGGCTTCAGGGACCGTTTCCGACGGAAGGAGATACCCGGCAACGGCGATACCCATCCAGATGAACAGTGAGACGATGATGGCTCGCTTCGCACCGATCTTGTCGGCGAGACGGCCGAAGAACAGCGCCCCGAAGAAGGCAACAAACTGAACGATCAGGAAGGTGACGATGATCACCTCGGTCTCCAGGTTCAGCGTATCCTCGGCGTATGCCCCCGACACGCCTATCACGGTCTGGGTGCCGTCGTTGTAGAACATGTAGGCAACGACGAACAGCACGACGTGCTTGAACTTGAGCAGCTTCTTGCCGGTGTCGATGGTCCGACTGAACCCGATCCGGGTGTATGCCACCCAGTTGGGCATGCGCGCCATGTCTTCAGGGATCGGCTCAGCTTCGCCGACCTCCGGCAGGCGCCGGATCGAGAAGATGGTGAACCCGATCCACCAGATGCCGGCTCCGGCGATCGCAATCCGGGCGGCGCCGGTCTCGCTGAGACCGGTGACGGAGTCGTCGCCGCTGAGGAGGATGAGAACGAGCGCGAGAAGCACATAGAGCCCGCCCCCGATGTAGCCGAATGCGAACCCCTTCGAGGAGACCCTATCGATCGTGTCGTCGGTGGTGATGTTGAGGAGGAACCCGTCGTAGAAGACGTTGGCCGCTACAAACCCCACCTGGCTGAAAAGGAAGAGGATGAGGAATAGCGGCACCGCGCCGTCAGGAGCAAATGGCACGGCGATCGTGAAGAACGCACCAACCATTGCGAAGAACGTCAGAAAGCGCCGCTTGGCAGACGTGTAGTCGGCAACGGCGCCCAGCACGGGCATCCCCAAGAAGAGGAGAAGCGCCCCGACCGACACGACTGCAGCCCACAGCGTCTCTCCGGACATGCCCCAGTAGCGCGAAACGAGTTCGCCGGTCTTCTCGTCCACGACCTCGGGGACGATCGTGCCGGTGAAGAAGGCAGCGATTATCGCCCCGGCAGTCGTGATGTAGGCCGAATTGGCCCAGTCGTACATCGCCCAACCGAGGATCGTTCTCCGGTCGTTCTTGATCGTCGTCGTCATTCCACCCCCGGATCGCCTGCGGGGAGAGTAAGAAGTCGGCCCCGGTGTGCGCAACAATGCTCCCATGAGCATTCGAACGGACCTCCCCTACGAAGTCGACATCGTCGACCACACGTGGATCACCATGGACGACGGCGTGCGCCTATCCGCCAAGCTCTGGCTGCCGCGCACCGCGGCGCCGGTCCCGGTGCTGCTGGAGTACCTGCCGTATCGAAAAGACGATTTCACTTACGAGCGCGACGCCGCCCAGCACGGCTACTTCGCCGGCCACGGGTACGCCACGGCCCGTGTCGACATCCGCGGCACCGGCGACTCCGACGGAATCCTCGAAGACGAGTATCTCCAGCGTGAGCTCGACGACGGCGTGGCCGTCATCGAATGGCTGGCGAGCCAGGAGTGGTGCGACGGAAACGTCGGTATGTTCGGCATCTCCTGGGGTGGCTTCAACAGCCTCCAGATCGCAGCGCTGGCCCCGCCGGCACTCAAGGCAATCATCGCGGTGGCCGCCACCGACGATCGTTATGCCACCGACGTCCACTACCACGGCGGCGCTCTCTTGGCGTGCGAGATGCTGCCGTGGGCCACCACGATGCTCGTCCGCAATGCCATCCCGCCGACACCCTCGATCGCCGGCAAAGGATGGCGCGACCAGTGGCGCGACCGTCTCGAGAACACGCCGCCCTTCATCGAGTCGTGGCTGAGCCACCAGCGCCGCGACGAGTTCTGGAAACACGGATCCGTCGCAGAGGACTTCGGAGCGATCAAGTGCCCCGTCTACATCGTCGGCGGACTGGCGGATGGTTACTCCGACACGGTCCTGCGCATAGCGGAAGGCCTGGGACCACAGGCCAAGGCGCTCCTCGGGCCGTGGTCGCACAACTTCCCGGAGTTCGGGATTCCCGGCCCCAACATCGGCTTCCTCCAGGAGGCGTTGCGCTGGTGGGACCACTGGCTGTGCGGCGTCGACACCGGGATCGCCGATGAGGAACCGGTCCGGATCTGGGTGCAGGATTGGGTGGCTCCAGCTGAGACGCGCGCCACCCGCCCGGGCCGCTGGGTCACTGAGCCGAGCTGGCCCCCGCCACCGGAACACACCACGGAGCTGCGGCTGTGGCCCGCTGGTGATGGCCTGGTGGCGGCGCCCCCGGATTCCACGGCGATATCCGTCGACAGTGGCCAAACCCACGGCATCTACGGGGGCCGCTGGTGGGGATATGGCGGCGAAGGTGACCTCCCGAACGATCAGCAGCTCGAGACAGCAGGCGCCGTGTCTTTCGACTCGGATCCGATCGAGGGGGCGGTCGACGTCGTCGGGTTCCCAGCGGTGCACCTGCGCGTCACCACCGATTCCGACCCGACGGCCGCGCCCTGCTCGTAGCGAAGGGTGTCCTGAATCTGAGTCACCGCGCGAGCCACGAGCGACCCCAACCGCTGATGTTCGGAGAACCGACTGAGGTGACCGTTTCCATGGATGCGGCGGCCCATCGCATCGAGCCCGGCCATCGCTGGCGGTTGACGATCTCGACAACGTACTGGCCGCTGGTGTGGCCGCTGCCCGACCAGACGCCAATCGCTCTCCACACAGGCGAGTCGAGCTACCTGAGCCTGCTGGTGCGGCGGCGGGCCGACGACGGCGAACCGACACCGTTCGGGCCCGCCGAGTGGGCACCGACAGATCTCGTGTGGCGGAATCCTCCCGTCCGCAACCGCCGGGTCGCAACCACCAACGGCTGGACGACGATCACCGACTTCGATGAATCAGGTCGGTTCGAGGTGCCCGGAGGGATCGTGGCGTCAATCACCTCCACCGACACGTTCACTATCCGCAACGACGACCCGCTCTCGGCCGGCGTGGGATGCCTACGCGACTGCAGGGTGAGATGGGCTGGAGCCGTCGTTGCGATCACCGTCGAATCGACGATGTGGGCCATCGGGGACCGGTGGCACGTGGTCAACACAATCCGAGCCTCCGAGCCCGATGCCGAGGTGTTTGCGCGCACCACGGAGTTCACCGTCGACCGGGACTGGGCCTGACTCGGGGTCAGTCGCCCGTCCTCAACCTGCCGCCGCCCGAACCACTAATCGCGGCCGATGACGAGACCGCGGCGTTCGACTTCGTGGAGCAAGGCGTCGTCACGGTACAGCATCAGCTCGGGGCGCCACTCCATACGCTCGACACCGCGTCGCTCGACGCCGAGCAGCTCCTGGACTCCGTCACGCAGAGTGCGGGCCCAGGCTCGCCCGGTGGCCTCATCGTGTTTGGTGAGAGTCCCATCGGCGTTGGCGACGTACACGGCCGCCAATGATTGCGGGTTGGCGCGCGAGCCCCGCTCACCGTATACGAGGATCACGGCTCCAACCGGGATGTCCTGGATTCCGCCGACGGCGATGAAGTCGCCCTCGAAGGCCCAGCCGGACGCCTTCTGCTCGTCGACGTTGTGAACGACCTTGGCCCAGTTCTTGCGCCGCTCGTCACCGAGCAGCGGGATTTCCACCGCAATCAGGATCTCGGCGAGCGCGTCGTTGTCGTGTTGGGAAGCCGTTGAAGTCATAGCCCGGAAGTTATCAGCTCTCAGTGACGAAACCGTGCCAAGCCGGAACGCGCCCACTTCCGGTTCTTGCGGATCTCCGCGCCATATCTGGCGCGGATATCCGCAAGAACCGGAAGAACCGGGAGACAGCGAGGAGACAGCGAGGACACGGCGCTCAGCTCACAGCGACTTATCCGGTGTATGCCGTTCCAGGAACTCGAAGACTTCGACCATGTCAACGCCCGGGATGGTCTCGATGGGCATCGCCGCCAGGAGGTGGCTGTTGGGGCGGACGGAAGGCCAGGCCCGGCCCTGCCAGCGTTCGGCGAGGCTGCCGGGTGGGCGCTGACAGCAGTCGCCGTCGGGGCACGTCGACACCGCATGCCGATCGGTGTCGCGACCCCGGAAGAACTGGGCGTCGTCGAATCGGGCACCAACTGTGATGGCCGCCATCCGTTCCGCGTCGATGTGGGTGCCACACCAGAAGCTCCCGACCGGCGTATCGGTGTACTGGTAGTGCATCGAGAACTTGTCCTCGGAGTGAAAGGCCTGCCGTGAACCCCACTCGCGGCAGGAACGCTGCCCCTCGATCGCCCCGACGGAGTTCGTGGCAAGCGGCAGGCCGCTGTTCTCATAGGCCTTCCAGGTGATGCCGAGCTCATCCGACCGGATGAAGTGCACCAGAAGACCCAGATGTTCCGTAGCCAGGTTGGTGAAGCGGTGGGCTGCCATCTCGTACGAGACGTAGAAAGCATCGCGGAGGTCTTCGATAGCCAGGTCCCGTTCGGCCTTCGCCGCCGCCAGAAAATCGACTGCCGCCGCCTCGGGGATGAGGATGGCGCCGGCGAAGTAGTTGGCCTCGACCTGCTGGCGCAGGAATTCCGCGAAGGTGACGGGATCGGAGTGGCCCAGAGCGAAGCGCCCAACGGTCTGGAGAACTACGGAGCGGGCCCCCCTGGTCGAGAGCAGGTCACGTTGGGGAACGTAGATGAGACGATTCCGCAGGTCGGCTACCGATCGCACCGCCGGGGGCACGTCCTGAACCCGCACCAACCCGAACCCGAAGTGGCCGGCGAGATTCTGGATATCACGCTCGGTGAGCGAACCAGTACCGGAGTAATCGATGGCATCGAGGGCCCCCGCCGCTACCTTCTCGATCTCCGCGAAGTAGTTGTTGCGTTCGCGCATCTCGGCCCGCAGCTCGGAGTTGGCGATGCGAGCTTCCTCGCGGGTGAGAAGCGTGCGAGCCGGCGAGCCCTTGAGCTCCTCGAACAGGGTCAAGATGTGCTCCAGGGCAACATCGGGGAGCTTGGCGGATGGCCGCAGATGGGCCAGGCCGAGGGCGGAGTAGAGCGGATGCTCCTGGGCTCGCTCCAGCCGAACCTCCAGGTCGGCCCGCCTGCTGGGCGCTTCGGATGTCAGCAAGTCGACCGCGGTCACCTCGAGGGCTGCGGCCAGATCATTGATGAGCCCGATACGGGGTTCCCTCTTGCCGTTCTCCACAAGCGACAGGAAAGGAGCCGGCCGTCCCACCTTCTCCCCCAGCTGATCGAGAGTCAGCCGGCGGGCGCGGCGGAAGTGTCTGATGCGCTGGCCCAAGACCAACGGATCTACGCCTCCTGATGACACACAAACATCTCCATGTAGACGCTCCAGCATAAGATCGCCATTTCTTGTCGGCAAACGAGCTTGTATGGCGGTGTGCCATCCTGGACGCTACGGAACTCCTCGAGACCAAACGGAAGGGCGACGACGTGACAGACGCTGAACGCAGGATCGGCGATACCGGCGGCCCGGAGGGTGCGGACGTGATTCTCACCGACGAGGCACTTGCATTCGTCACCGATTTGCAGCGCCGCTTCAACCATACGCGCCAGGATCTCCTCCATCGCCGCCAGGTGCGCCAGACAGCGATTGACGCCGGACAGATGCCCGATTTCCTCGAGGAGACCGCAGACATTCGCGCCGGTGACTGGTCGGTACGGCCGGCCCCCGCCGATTTGGCCGACCGCAAGGTCGAGATAACCGGACCGGTCGACCGCAAAATGATCGTCAACGCGCTCAACAGCGGGGCGCGAGTCTTCATGGCCGACTTCGAGGACGCTTCCTCCCCCACCTGGGCCAATGTGATCGATGGCCAGGCCAACCTGTACGACGCGGTGCGGCGACAGATCGACTTCGCGACTCCGGACGGCAAGGAGTACGCCCTCGTCGAATCACCCGCCACACTCATGGTGCGTCCGCGTGGCTGGCACCTCGTCGACCACAACATCGAAGTCGACGGCGAACCGGTGTCGGCCTCGCTGCTCGACTTCGGCCTGTACTTCTTCCACAACGCGGCCGAACTGGTTGCCCGCGGATCGGGTCCTTACTTCTACCTCCCGAAGCTGGAAAGCCACCTCGAAGCCCGGCTGTGGAACGACGTCTTCGTGTTCGCCCAGGAGGCGCTGAACCTTCCCGTGGGGACCATCAAAGCCACTGTGCTCATCGAGACGATCCTTGCCGCCTTCGAAATGGACGAGATCCTCTATGAACTGCGCGACCACAGTGCCGGGCTCAACGCCGGAAGATGGGACTACATCTTCTCGGTCATCAAGAAGTTCCGCAACTACCCAACCATGGTGCTCCCCGACCGCGGTGCCGTGACGATGACCGTGCCGTTCATGGCGGCCTACACGGCATTGCTGGTGAAGACCTGCCACCGGCGCGGTGCCCACGCCATGGGAGGCATGGCCGCCTTCATCCCCAACCGCCGCGACCCCGAAGTCACCGAGAACGCCCTCGCCAAGGTCCGGGCGGACAAGGAGCGTGAAGCGCAGATCGGTCACGACGGAACTTGGGTGGCTCACCCGGATCTGGTCTCGCTGGCACTCGAGGTGTTCACCGACGTGCTCGGCGATGCCCCCAATCAGATCGACCGCCGGCGCGATGACGTCGCCGTGGCAGCCGCCGACCTGCTCGACGTGACCATCGCCGACTCCGCCATCACCGAAGCAGGCGTTCGCCAGAACGTGGACGTCGGTATTCAGTACCTGGCGGCGTGGCTGGGTGGCAACGGCGCTGCCGCGATATACAACCTCATGGAGGACGCCGCCACCGCCGAGATCTCGCGCTCCCAGCTGTGGCAGTGGGTTCACGTCGGCGCCACTCTGGACAGCGGCGCCGCGGTCGATCGCGAGCTTGTCATCCGCATTGCGGACGAGGAGATGGCGCGGCTCCGCGCCGATCTCGGCGAAGACGCTTTCGCCGCCGGGCACTTCGAAATGGCCCGCACCCTGTTTGAGCGGGTCGCCCTCAACAGCGACTTCGAGGACTTCTTGACTCTTCCCGGGTACGAGATCCTTCCGGGAGGAGGATCACAGCCCCGGGAAGAACCGACTGAGTAAATGAGAGCTACACGCGCAGCGAGAAACGGCGATAGGGAACCATCATGACACCAGATCCGACCAGGCAAGAACGAGTCGCCGCCATCCAGGCCGATTGGGACAACAACCCGCGATGGAGCGGAATCACCCGCAACTACACCGCTGAGGATGTCGTGCGGCTGCAGGGCTCCTTCCTTGTCGAGAACACGCTGGCGCGACGAGGTGCCGAGCGTCTCTGGGAGCTTCTCGCGACCAGAGATCGGGTCCGCTCGCTCGGCGCCATGACAGGAGGCCAGGCGGTGCAGATGGTGAAGGCCGGCCTGGAGGCCATCTACCTATCGGGCTGGCAGGTGGCAGGCGACGCCAACCTGGCAGAGCAGGTGTACCCCGATCAGTCGCTCTACCCGGCCAACTCGGCTCCGGCGCTGGTGAGGCGAATCAACAACGCGCTCATGCGAGGCGATCAGATCGAGTTCAGCGAGGGTGCGCCCCAGCGCGACTGGATGGTGCCGATCGTCGCCGATGCCGAGGCCGGCTTTGGCGGAGCTCTCAACTCGTTTGAGCTCACCAAGAGCTTCATAGCGGCCGGCGCCGCCGGAGTGCACTTCGAGGACCAGTTGGCGTCCGAGAAGAAGTGCGGCCACATGGGTGGCAAGGTGCTCGTGCCGACCTCCCAACACATCCGGACTCTCACGGCGGCCCGCCTGGCAGCAGATGTCATGGGCGTCCCGACGCTCGTGGTTGCCCGCACCGACTCGTTGGCGGCAACTCTGCTGACATCGGACGTCGATGAGCGCGATCACCGGTTCGTCACGGGAGAGCGCACCGCCGAGGGCTTCTACAACGTCACCAACGGCATGGAGTCGGCCATCGCGCGCGGCCTCGCCTATGCCCCGTACTCGGACCTGATCTGGTGTGAGACCGGCAAGCCCGATCTAGATGAGGCCGCCCAGTTCGCCGACGCGATCCATGCGGAGCATCCCGGCAAGATGCTGGCCTACAACTGCTCGCCCTCGTTCAACTGGCGCAAGCATCTCGACGACGCCACGATCGCCAAGTTCCAAAAGGAGCTCGGGGCCATGGGCTATCGATTCCAGTTCATCACGCTCGCCGGCTTCCATGCGCTGAATGCAACGATGTTCGAGTTGGCGAAGGGCTATGCCGAACGCGACATGACGGCCTACGTCGAGCTGCAGACCGCAGAGTTCGCCATGGAGGAGGACGGCTACTCGGCCACCCGCCATCAGCGGGAAGTCGGGGCCGGCTACTTCGACGACGTCTCGACGGTCATCAGCGGCGGGCTGTCCTCCACGTTGGCGCTCGAGGGCTCAACGGAGGAAGAGCAGTTCTGAATCTCGATCAAGTCAGGATTTGATCGAGATCGCCCGGAACAGCAATTCTGGCAACAATTACCATGAATTGCAGGCGGTGTTCTGCTGAGATGGGTAGCTTGCTGGGTACTTGAGTTCCCTACAACGCGACCAGGCCCCGGAAAGCGATAGCCAGCTGCACCGCAGCCTGGGGCTCATCGGCGTTCTGACACTTTCCATCGGAGCGATGATCGGGTCGGGGATATTCGTCCTCCCGAGCCTCGCCTTCAAGATCACGGGCCCGTCGGCGATGGTCGCCTACGTCGTTGCCGGCATTGTCGTGCTGCCGGCGGTCTTTTCGAAAGCCGAGATGGCAACTGCGATGCCGGCGGCCGGCGGCACCTACCTCTTCATCCACCGCGCGATGGGACCGATGATGGGAACCATTGCCGGTTTCGGCGTGTGGTTCTCGCTGACATTCAAGGCCGCCTTTGCCCTGGTGGGACTGAGCGCCTACTTGTCGCTTTTTATCACAGCCGATGCACGTCTCGTCGGTGTTCTCATCACCGTTGCGCTGATCGCGTTGAACCTCATCGGCGTCAAGCAGTCGATGGCCCTCCAGACGGTACTGGTCGCGGGTGTGCTCCTAGTCCTAGTCGGGTTTGTGACGTTCGGTACGCCGGACATCGCAACCAGCGCATTCGAGCCGTTTCTGACGCAAGGCAACAAGGCGCTCATCTCGGCGGCCGCGGTGGTATTCGTCTCGTACGCCGGCGTCACCAAGATCGCGTCCATCGCGGAGGAGGTCCGCAACCCGGAGCGGACCATCCCCCGCGGCATGTTCATGTCCATCGGCTTGATGATGCTGCTGTATCCGGCGGTCGTCGCAATCATGGTGGGCGTCACTCCCGCGGCAGAGCTCGCAGCCACCACGACGCCGGTTGCCACCGCGGCCGAGCAGATTTTCGGACGAGTCGGCGAGATTGTCATCTCGGCGACGGCCGTCATCGCCCTGATCTCGATGGGCAACGCCGGACTGGTGGCGTCGGCCCGCTATCCCTTCGCCATGAGTCGGGACCAGCTGGCCCCGGCCTTCCTCAACCGGATCAGCAGTCGCTCGGGCGCACCGATCAGCTCCATTATCTTCACCGGCACCGTGCTGGGATTGCTGGTGGGATTGGTCCCTCTGCTCGAGCTCGCCAAACTGGCCTCGGCCTTTCAACTGCTCGTCTTCGCGTTCCTGAATCTGGCTCACATCGCGTTCCGCGAGAGCCGCCTTTCCTGGTATCACCCAGCGTTCCGCTCCCCCGCGTACCCCTATGTCCAGATCTTCGGGATCCTCTCCAGCCTGGGCCTCCTCACCCAGATCGGGCTGATCCCCACGATCGGCGCCGTCGGCTTCATCGTCGCCGGGTTCCTCTGGTATCGCGGGTTCGGCCAGGCCCGCGCCTCCCACGAATCGGCGGCACGCGATGCACTGCGAGTTCGAGCCCAGGACCGTTACGTGGCCGAGACCGCGGCCGCAGTCGACGGCGAAGGTTTCCGCCACATCCTCGTTGTGCTGCGCCGCCCCGCCCGATTGGAGCGGCAACAGAACCTGATAAGGCTGGCGATGCACATGCTGGCGGAACCGGGGGGACGTCTCCACGTTATGCACTTCGACGACCGCCTACCCGTGCCCGTTCTCTCCGAGGATGACATCGCGGCCGGGGCCGCGCGCGGCATCGAAATCTCGGTCGAGCACGACCCCGAAGGCAACCGGCGAGGCGCCGTACACCTTTATGCCGAACGCAACGAGGTCGACATGGTGCTGGCCGACTTGCCTCAGGAGCTCCCGGCCACGAGGCATATCGTCCGCGATTGGCGCTGGCTGCGCGATCACCTCCCGAGCGACTCGGCGTTTCTGCGCAACCGGCACCTGACCAAGATCCGCAACATCGTTGTGATGGGGACCGGGGGCCCCTATGACCCGCTGAAGCTCAACATGGCAGAGCGGATCGCCCGGGCGGAGAGTGCCAGCCTGCGGCTGATTCACGTTGCCCAGGCCACAGCCTCCGACGAGCAGCTCGGCGCCATCGACGAATATCACAAGCGTCTGATGCTGACCCTTGGGGTGCCCGTCGAATCTCAGGTCGAGGCGGCCGAGAATCTCGTCGCCACACTCGCTCGACTATCTCGGGGCGCCAACCTGGTCCTCATGGGGGCGCCCTCACATCGCTTCCAAGTTGCCACAGATCTCGCCGACCGCATCGCTGAGCGACTCGACTGCCCGGCCTTGCTGATTCACACGCCGGTTGTGGAGACGATGACATTTCGCCGCCGCCTGATCGAGCGCTTCATCTCCTAGCCGAGTCCGGGTAGGTGGCGTCAGCCGGGGGCGAAGCGTCCTGGCATCTCAACGACGGTTCCACCGCGATCTGCCGACTCGAAGAGGCTGAGAGCAGCCATCACGACCTCGAGGTGGCGGTCGGGCTGTCCCACGGGCCCCATCGGCCGCCCGAACGGGTGGTGAGTGATCAGAGTCCGTGGCAAGTTCATCTCCTCGGCAACAAACCGAAAAGCAGAAACGTAGACCCCGGCCGTCGGTATCCCCGACTCCTCGACGGCCCGCGCGACGTGCCCGACCGACACGTGGCACATGGGTCAGACGGGCACCAGTAGCAGTACATCGATCGCCGCGCCATGAAGCATCTCCACCCATCTCGGGAGAACGTTCTTGCGGAGGCGGCCCTGCGATGCCGCCCCGGGGAACGAGTACATTGGATCGGCCACTTCGGCGATGCGGCCGGCCCCCCGGGCCGCCAGCAGCGCGTCACGCGGGAACGTTACGTTGAAATCCTCGAGGGCGCTGCGAGTGTCGTAACCGCCGTGGCGAAGCCGCAGATCAGCGGCGTCGATGTCCCGACCGATTGTCGACATGGTCGGGGTCTCCCTGAGGAACTCACCTATCCGATCCTCGGCCTCGCGCTGGGTCATGTCCTTCACCCCGAATGGCTCAGGATCGTCGCCGGACACAAAGTGGCCCGACGACGTCATCAAACCGACCCGGCTCTCTTTCAGAGGTTTCCCGGGGAGGACAAAGGGAGCATCGTCGTATACGTACTTGCGTTGCGAACCCTCCGCCGGCCGATAGGCGTCAACCTGCCAGCGGATCACGAGATCGTGCAGTTCGGTGACCTCGCCGGTATCGAACGATGTGACGACGGCTTCGAGGATCTGTCGAATCGCCTCGGCCGCAACCTCCGGAGGCAAGTTCTTGAGAAACTTGAACGACAGGTCACTGCGGCTGCCGTAGTAGAAGGAGTTCTTGAATTCCTCGAGGGTTTCGCTCATATCTTCCTTCTGGGGGCGGACACCATGATGCAGGCATCGATGAGGTGCTCAAAGCCGTTTGCTTCGACATATTCGCGAACCGCCGGCGACGACGAACCGGGCTGAAGCCACACGAGGCGATACCCAAGTGACTTGGCTTCAGCGAGGACCGCAAGAGACACATGCGGAGGAACCACGAAGTTGACGATTGTGGGGGCCTCCGGCAGGTCGGCCAGAGTTGGGTAGGCCGGATCGCCGGCGACGGTCTCCCGCCCGGGGTTGACGGCGTACACGGTGAAGCCCTTGCCTTTGAGATCACGGTAGATCACAGCTCCGTACTTCCCCGGATCGTCGGTGGCACCAACAACGGCGATCGTCGAGTCCGGATTCATGAGAGCAGTTGTCACCGGATCCATGTTCTTCAAGGCCTCCTCCCGGCTGCCGGCAAAACTAGCCGCCCCGCCGCCGCAGCACGGTAACCACAGTTCGGCGGAGAATCGACAGGTCGACTCGCAACGAGCGGGATGCCACGTATTGCGCGTCGAGGTCAGAACGTTCCTCGAGGCTGATCTCATCCCGACCGGATACCTGGGCCAGTCCGGTGACGCCCGGTTTGACGGCGAATCGAGCGTGGTCGAGGCCAATCAGCTCCGCCTCAGCCGGTACGAGCGGACGGGGCCCGACCAGGGACATCGATCCGCGAATCACATTCCACAGATTGGGTAGCTCGTCGAGGGAAGTAGCTCTGAGATGTCTCCCGAGCCGGGTTACCCGCGGATCGTCCTCGATCTTGAGGGAGCCCGCCTGCGATGCCGACACCTCCTCTTCGATCCGTCGCAGGTGCTCGACGAAGACCTCCTCTCCCCCATCGGCTCGCATCGTGCGGATTTTCAGCATCGCGAAGTGCCGGCCACTGCGGCCGACGCGTTCCTGGCGAAAGAAGGCGGGACCCGCCGAGTCGAGTTTCACCAGCAGTGCAGCCAGTATCAGCAGCGGCGACAGCAGCACGAGAACCGCAATCGCTCCACCGATGTCCAGGGAGCGTTTGGCCAACTCGTAGCCGCGCCCATTGGAGCCGGGAACGGCCACCGCCCCGACGACGAGCGCCGTCAGCGCCAGGGCTTCGCCGATCACGAAGGCCACGGCGACCCGCTGGAAGGGGTCTCCTCCTGCCAGCCACAACGCGACTCCCGCCCCCACGACGCCGACCAGCCACGCCGCCGCCAAACGGACCGGCTGACCCCGTGCCACGAGGATTTGCCCGACGAACAACCCGGCTCCGGCGAGCACCACACCGGCCGCGACCAGGCCGGCAACAGAACTTGCCGGGCGGAAATCGGTGCCGAAGAAGAGCCCGACCAGAGGCGGTCCGATCAGCCCGCCCACCCCCGCAGCGGCCCCGCCGAGAAGGAGTGCGGCGATACCGATGCCGCGGCCCCAGGCACGCAGCTCCTGGCGGGCGCCCTTGGCCGCCATCTCCGTGAAAGGCGGCAGGATCCGGGCTAGAAGGTTGTAGCCAAGGGTCAGCGGGGCTCGCAGCAGGGTGAATGTGGCGAACGCGACGCTGACAACGGCCTCCCCGGCGCCGAGTGCGGCCACTGCCAGCGGGCCGGCAAGAAGCAGCACCTGGGACACGGCCGATGACAGGACCAACCCGAAAAGCAGCCCCTGTTCACCAAGGCTCCCGGCTTCATCCGGAGCAAGGGCCACCCGATCAACGGGCACCGGCCGCAGCGGCCGCCATAGAAAGATGACAAGCGGGCCCAGGATCAGCCCGAGGGCGAAACCCGTTGCCGTCGGTCGTACGATCAGGATTGCCGCGGCGACGGTCAGCCGAAGCAGCGACGCCGCCCCGCTCGACATGCCATAGGCCCGAAACCGGCGCCACCCCGCCAGATGGCCGCGCCCGACAACAAAAACCGTATGGACGGCGATCGTCGCCGCAATGAAGCCGACGAAGCGCATGTCGCCGCGGAGCAGCGATTCCACACCGATCCAGGCGTATCCGACCGAAAAGAACGCAGCCGCGACGACAAGGGCCCACACCCGCGGGGGAACACCCGTGGCGGTCCGATCGAGAGTCAACCGGCGAATGATCAACTGCTCGATAGGCAGCAGTATCACGATGAAGATCAGGAAGTGGATCGTCAGCAGTACCGAAACGGGCGCAAACGCCTCGGCGCCGAGCGATTGGCCCCCGAGGAACTGATAGATGTAGGCGCCGATGCCGGCGATCAGGCTGCCGCCGACGATGAACCCGGTGCCGTCTTCGGTCAGGCGGGCGAAGCGCGTCCTCGCCGACGCCGGGTCGGCGTTGCCCGGGGCCTCTGCGGAATCCTCTCCATAGGGCCGCTGTGATTCGTCCGGAGCGTCTCGAGGGATGTCGATCGGCGGAGTGTAATTCGCGCTGGTTAACGGCGGAATCTCACTGGTGGCCGGGCACTCGCGAGCTGAAACGCTGGTAGTACGAGTCGGGTGGTTCATCGATCATCGACGGCCGCAGATCGATCGTGATCTGCGTCAAGTCGAACTCGTCCTGATCGAGCGGATCTACCCACTCGACATGGGCCGATTCATCAATGGCCGGCTCAACGTCACCTGCGCGGGGACCAACAGAGGCCCGGCCAAGGTACTTGCTCTCACGCGGAGTCTCGGCTCGGGACACCTCATAGTGTTCTGGAGAATCCGCGATGGGTTCGGGGGGCGCCGCCGGCAGCCCCGTTGTGAAGTAGCGGCCCTTGCTCGCATAGGACGCAGTGCCCGAGCGGTGGGCCCCAGGGTTGATCTGCTTCTTCGGTCGCATCGCTGCCCCTCATCGCGCGTTGCTGAGACATCGTACTAAACACGCGGCGTCGGCGGAACGGTCCGGCGAAGTCAATCGTGACACCGGAAAAGTGACTAGTTCGCCCGGATGCCGGGACAATGGCGCACAGCGATTCTCGCTTGATGCCGATGGATTCTCTATGAAGTCGAAGGGCATACGCGGTCAATTCCTGCTCAAACGCGGATTGGTCGCCATAGCCGTTTCCGGAGCGACCGGCATGATGCTCGTCGCGTTTGCTCTGGCGTTTTCGAATGCGGCGTCCGCCCGTGAGATCGCGGAGAGCTCACAGGAGTTGCAGTGGGCCAATGCAGCCGCGGGGACGGCTGCCGTCAGCCGGGCGGCGGTCAATCAAGCGCTCGTATTCACCGTCGACCACCGGTTGACGGTCGCTTCGGACGAGGCCGCCAACCAGGCGCGAGCCGAGGCGCATGCCAGCCTCGATGCCCTCGCCAGCTTTGTCGAGTCGGCACCCGACAGGAGCCGCCAGGAGGTCGCCGATATCGAGCGGACGATCACTTTGGGCCGCACCGCATTGGCGCAGATGGAACGAGGCGATATCCGGGACGCCGATGCCACGCTGACGCGTGATTATGAACCTGCCTACGGCCGGGCCGCCGAGTCGCTCCACGAGCAGCAGCAGTTCCAGGCAGCCCGCATTGACAACGCCGCCTCGAGCGCCGGGACCACCGAGAACATCACACGATTGATTGTCACGCTGCTCATCCCCGGGGCTGCCATCATCATCCACCAGCTCATCGTCCGGCGCCAATACCGTGAGCGCGAAGTCCACATGGAAGCCCAGATCGATGCCGAGAGGGAGCTGAACCGGTCGAAGGACGAATTCATCGCAGGCATTTCACATGAGCTGCGTACGCCTCTGACCAGCATATTCGGCTTCAGTGAGTATCTGCTGGAGAACGGTCTGATCGACCCGACTGAATCGCTCGAGCTGATCACGATGATCAACGACGACTCCGCGGAATTGTCACGCATGGTCGACGACCTCCTGGCGGCGGCCCGAATCGACGCAGAAGCGCTGGCCTACGAGATCAAGCCGCTCGAGCTGATGAGCGAGGTCGAGCACCTCGTCGACCAGTATCGGCGCGCCGGATCCAGCCTCGAGGTGCTCGGTGCCCGCACAGTCGGCATGGCCGACCGATCCCGACTTCGCCAGATTCTGCGCAACCTGATTTCGAATGCGGAACGCCACGGAGGCAACCTGATCGAAGTCGACGTAGCCGTACTCGGCGGCCAGGCGGTGATCCGTGTGCTCGACGACGGCGCCGGCGTCAGCCCTGAGATGGAAGATCGACTATTCACCCGCTTCGTGCATGGTGGACCCGCCACGTTGACGTCCGGAAGCGTCGGCCTCGGCCTCGCGATCGCCCGCCAGATGGCTCGCGACATGGGAGGGGATATCACCTATGAGCGTGCCCTCGGGATGACGCTCTTCTCCGTGCTGCTTCCGCTGGCACCTGCCGACGCCTTGCCCGACCGGCGCCCCCCGGTCCCGGAGGCCCAGGTGTACGCCCACGCAGCGGCGTCCCGACCCGACCCGATCTATGCGCTCATCCAGCCCGACCCCATCGATGCTCCTCCTCGTGGAGACGCAGAGAGCAAGGAGATGGTCGTGGTGTTCGAATGAAGCGACGGCTCGGAACCGCAGCTATGGCCCTCGGGGCATGGCTACTGGCGGTCGCCGCAATCGCTCCCCTGACGCCGGCAAGCGCCACTGCCGGTGCCGCGTACTCTTTCAAGGACACGTTCTCCTCCGGTCGCTACAACGGAGACAACGGCACCGACCTATTCGATGGTCCGTGGTGGGAGGTTCTCGACTGGGGCGGATCGAACAAAGGGGCCGTCGCGATCGTGGACGACGACAACTGCCCGCAATCAAGTTGCGCGCACATCGCAGGCGAAACCGACTTCTGGGGTACCGGACTGGCCCGCCGCGCGAATCTCGAGAACGCCCACAGCGCCACTCTGAGGTTTCGGTACCGGCTGGCGGTGGACGAAGCTTCTGGTGGGTCTCTCGATGTCGTCGCCTATGACGGCTGGAACTGGACGACCCTCGACTCAATTGACCTGAGCAACGAGGACGATGACCGGGTCCACGCCCGTTCCTACAACGTGCAGGCCTACGCCTCGAAGTTCTTCTCCGTGGGGTTCTTGGCTCACGGGGAGTGGAACGGTGCCGCGTTCATTGACGACGTCGAGGTGTTTGGCACCTGGCAGGAAGCCATCGTTTCGACCACAACCACAGAAGCGCCGACCACAACCACTTCGGTGCCGCCCACGACAACGACGGCTACCTCCACGACATCCCCATCAACATCCACGACCACATCCACGACCACCGCGGCGCCAACGACGACAACCGTGCCGCCGCCTACGACGAGTCACCCCCCGGTCGCAACGACCGCGCCTCCGATCTCGACAACCTATCCACCGGTTGGCCCGCCGAACACAACCGTCGGCCCCCCAAGGAGCGCTCCAACAACAACGCTACCGCCCTCAACCGAACCGCCTCTCACAGATGACGCGCGCTACAGAGACAAGGGCGCCCTGGCCTTCTCGGTATTCGATGACGACCTGACGGCGACCGCCGATCTGGCGACGATGCCCGGCGAGGTTGCGCTTCCCAAACCGGGACCGGTGACGCAGATCATGGCCTCGATCACTGTCAGCGCGGTCACCATCCGCTCCCACCTGCTGTCGGCGATCGCGCTTGGACTGCTTATTGCGGCGGCCGCTTTGATTGGCCTGGGGCGCCGCCGGGAACCCGTCTAGGTCAACACGCTCCTAGCCGATGTCGAGGACGATCTTGCCCATCGCCAGCCGCGAGCTGATCACCCGGCACGCTTCCGAGAACTCCTCGAGCTCAAAGGACTTCATCACCCGGGGCCTGATGTCCCCCCGACTGACCATCGCCAGCAAGTCGTCGTAGTTGGCGGCTTGGCCCGCAGGGTCGTGTTCGACCCAACTCCCCCAGTAGACACCAACGATGCTCAAGCCCTTGAGGAGAGGCAGGTTGAGCTTGATCGCCGGAATGTCCCCGGCGGCAAAACCGATGACGAGGTAGCGGCCGCCCCAGGCCATAGACCGAAGCGCCGGCTCCGCGAGATGCCCGCCGACCGGGTCGTACACCACGTCGGGCCCGGCGCCGTCGGTGAGTCCGCGAACAGCATCCTTGAGATCGCTCGTGGAGTAGTTGATTCCATCGGTAGCACCAAGCGAGCGGGCGAATTCGAGCTTCTCATCTGTGCCGGCGGCGGCGATCACGCGAGCTCCCATCACGGAGCCGAGTTCGACGGTGGCGGCCCCGACTCCGCCGGCAGCCCCGAGGACGAGAAGGGTCTCTCCGGGGCGCAGATCGGCCCGCTGGCGCAACGCGTGGTAGGAGGTTGCGTAGGTGAGGGTGAATCCGGCAGCTTCGGCGAAACTCAGTTCCGGGGCCTTGGGGAACACCCTGGCGGCCGGCAGGCTCACCTTTTCAGCGAACGCCCCGCTGACGCTCAGGAACGAGACCTCGTCACCGACCGCGACGCCGTCTACTCCGGCACCCGTCCCCGCTACGACTCCCGACCCCTCGGATCCGGGGACGAAAGGCAAGTCGGGCTGCACCTGATAGCGGCCCTGGATCATGAGCAGGTCGGGAAAGTTCAGTGCGGCCGCCTTGACGTCGACGATGACCTCCCCGGGCCCGGCGACAGGGTCGGGTATCTCGGCGACGCGATGCGACTCCGGCGGGCCGAGGGCCTCGACAACGAGCGCACGCACTAGCCGGCCACCATCATGCGACCTCGAAGAGCCCGGCCGCTCCCATACCGCCGCCGACGCACATCGTGACGACGACGTAGCGGACGCCGCGGCGCTTGCCTTCGATCAAAGCATGACCGACCATCCGGGCACCTGACATGCCGTAGGGATGACCGATCGAGATTGATCCGCCATCGACGTTGTATATCTCGTTGTCGATACCGAGCTTGTCACGGCAATAGAGCGCCTGGACTGCAAAGGCTTCATTCAGCTCCCAGAGCCCGATGTCACCGATCTGAAGCCCGGTGCGGTCGAGGAGCTTAGGAATGGCGTATACCGGCCCGATTCCCATCTCGTCGGGAGATACCCCGGCCACCGCCATCCCCCGGTAGTAGCCGAGCGGTTCGAGTCCCCGAGAGGCGGCGTCGGCAGCCTCCATCACCACCGTCGCCGCCGCTCCGTCGGATAGCTGGCTGGCGTTGCCTGCCGTGATGGTGCCGCCTTCGAAGACCGGCTTCAGGCCGGCGAGGCCTCCAAGCGTCGTGCCGGGGCGGTTGCCCTCGTCACTGCTCAGGGTGACCTCCTCGAAAGAGATCTCTCCCGTCTCCTTGTCCATTACACCCTTGGTGGCCACGACCGGGACTATCTCATCGTCGAACCGGCCCGCCTCCTGGGCGGCCGCAGTGCGCTGCTGGCTCTGCAGCGAGTACTCATCCTGCTGCTCCCGGCTGATGCCGTACCTGTCTGCGACCACCTCCGCGGTCTTGAGCATCGGCATGTATGCATCCGGATGGCTCTCCAGCAACTGCGGATCCGAGGAACGGTGGGAGTTGTAGTGCTCGTTCTGGACGAGGCTGATCGACTCGACACCACCGGCCACCACGACGGGGGCCATGTCAACGATCACTTGCTTGGCAGCCGTCGCGATCGTCATGAGCCCGGAGGAGCATTGCCGATCCATCGTCATGCCGCTCACTTCGACCGGGAGGCCGGCTGTGAGGGCCGCCAAACGCCCGATGTTGTAGCCCGTGGTGCCCTGCGGCATGGCGCAGCCCATGATCACGTCGTCGACCTCGGCGCCCTCGATCCCGGCCCTGGCGACGGCCGCCTTGATCGCATGCGCGCCCAGCGTGGGACCCTCCGTGTTGTTGAAGGCACCGCGGTATGCCTTGCCGATCGGGGTCCGCGCCGCCGAGACGATGACTGCTTCTCTCATTTGTTGCTCCTCCTGGCCTTCAAGCCGTGATTTGCAGGCTCAGCCATTGCGCGACCAGAGCCGGTTTGTCCTCGCCACGAATCTCGACGGTGACGTCCTGTACAAATAGGAATTGACCGGGGCTGCGCTCGGTGACGTCCGCTATCTTCACGTGAGCCCGGATCTCGGAACCCACGGGGACAGGTGCCAGAAAGCGGATCTTCTCGAAGCCGTAGTTGATTCCCATCACCAGGTTGTCGAGCGGCGTCGCCAACCCGGACGTGAGGTGAACCAGCAACGAGAGTGTCAGGAAGCCGTGGGCGATCGTGCCGCCGAACGGTCCCGCCGCGGCGGCTGCCTCGTCCACGTGGATGAACTGGTGATCGATAGTGACGTCGGCGAAGTCGTTCACTCGTTTCTGGTCGACCAGGAACCACTCGCTGTGCCCGAGGTCTGAGCCTTGCAGATCGAGGATCTCCGAGGTGTCCATATTGCTATCTCACTCTTTCTCTATGCCGGCGCGCCGGCTTCGATACGACGGATTCCGCTGCTGCCGGCAACATAGGCGGCGGCAGCGATGCCGACGAATAGGCCGGTTGCCAGAACGCCGGGAATCATGTGCAACTCTGCGTCGAATGCCGCCGCATCGCGAATCGGATCGACGGCGAGATCGATGATGTAGTTGCCGTTGTCGGTGACGACCGGGGCCTCCCCCGCAGTACGCAGCTGCGGGCTGCCCAGTCCCCGCAGCGCGGTGGCCGTGATACCGAGCCCGAATTGGGCGACCTCGAGGGGTATGTCGAACGTCGCCCCCAGTGCCGCCACCATCTTCGAGTCGTCTGAGATCACAACGAATCGAGCAGCTGATGCCGCGATGACCTTCTCGCGAAGGAGCGCCCCGCCGCCGCCCTTGGTGAGGGCCAGGTCCGGGGCAATCTCGTCGGCGCCGTCGATCGCCAGGTCGATGGCAGCCGCCCCCGGTTCGAGGAGGGGGATTCCGAGTTCACGGGCCAGCTCCTCAGTGGCCAACGAAGTTGGGATACCAGCCACATCTTCGATCCGACCTGCCGCGAGCCGCTCGCCGATCTCCCGAACCGCGTGCGCCGCGGTCGAGCCGGTACCGAGGCCGAGCACCATTCCCGACGTGACCTCGTCGACAGCGGCGAGGGCAGCCGCTGCCTTCATCGCATCTCGTTCCACGGCGCCTCCTGGGGTCGGGCGGCATGTTGCCATGCATCGGGTGTCGGCAAAAACCCGTCTCGAGCTACACCGTCGGCCGAGCTAGGCCGTCAGCGTGGGTGCGGCCGCCTCGTATACGGCGCCCAGATATTCGAGAATCCGGTCTGCCGCATTCTCATCCCCCGCCACCTCGTCATAGTTGAGCATGGATCCCTCCCACCCCTCGGTGTGCCATTCGGCGCCGGCAGGAAGCTCCACAGCCAGAAGCGTATCGCTCTCAAACGGCCACGGGTTGGCGTAGAAGTACGGCCGGCCGCCCGGATAGAACCCGAAGTTGCACTGTGCCGGTAGCCGCTGCAGCCCTCCGTGCTCCTCGTACTCCTCGACCCGGGTCCCGAACCACTCGAATGCCAGATCAAATCCATGCGGCCACAACTGAAGCGGCCCGACGCTCTTGCCGAGTCCAGCCCGGTGGGTGTCCAGCACTTCGTGGATCGCCCTCAGATTCTCGAAGAACGCTTCGGCTGCCGCCGGGTCATACCGGCGGACCTCGTCCGACTCGAACTTCTCCCTGGGGTAGTCACCCGAAAGGCCATGCTCGGCAACGGTCGCCAAGACCGCTTCGCCCATCTGGGTGCCGGTCAGGCCGCCGCTGAGCGGAATCCGCTTCCGGACCTCTCCGTTCGCCTCGACGACGACGTCGTGGCTCCGTATATCGAGGCGCAGGTTGAGGGTGCCGCCGTCGGGGAGAGACATCGGGTCGGTTTCGAGACCACGCTCCGTGATGTTGAGCGAGACATGCCACCACTTGTCGTGCGGCTCAGCATGAACCCTGGGCACAACCCCGATCGCGTGCGCGTACTGATGGAGGGTGGCCCTGGTCGGTTCGAAGTTCTCGGGCATGGGGTTCAACTGGCGGGCCGGCACGGTTCCTCCAACTAGTCAGGCGTGGTTCCTTCAGCACCGAACCGACGGCGATCATTCCGCTAAAGCTCGGAAAGGCGACAAACCGACTAGATGGGATGGACTTCAGCAAACTCAGCGCCAGTCAGCAACTCTGTGTCGGAGCGGCCGCAGCGATGATTCTCATCAGTTTCGTCCCGTGGTACGGCGTCGCCGGCGCGACCAGCTTCAGCGCCTGGAGATCCGGCCTATTCGGACCACTGGCCGTCGTGGCAGTTGTGGCCGCCGGTGTCATTCTCATGATGGAGGGGATGGATCGAGCGCCGGTGGACTCTCCGGCGGCGATCACCTTCTACTTGACGGCGACCGGAGTTGCCTTCGTCATCTTGCGGTTGATCTTCACCGACAACCAGCCGCGCCGAATCGGTCTCTTCCTGGCCGCGGCTTCCGCCGGAGTCGCGTGCTGGGCCGCCTATCACAACTATCGGGACAACAGCTAGCCGCGTTGCCGGCCGACACCACCGGTAGCTTCTGCCCGAAATCGCGCCATGTCGAGCACCTCCCCGGTGAGCCGCGCCTGCTCTGCGGCGAAGGCGAGGACATGGCTCTCCAGACTGTCGGCGGCCACCGTCAGCGGCGGGCGCGAGGCGGCGACCGCGGCGAGGAACTCTTGGATCACTCCGACATCTCCGCCACCGTGGCCGCCTTCCGGAACCCCGATCGGAATGGTCTCGATGGCACCGGTCGCGTGATCGACGACCTCAATGGAGGAGTCGCGGCCGAACCTCCCCCGCAGTGTCGCCAGGGATCCGTCGTAGCGCATCGTGCGCGTCTCGTCCCCCGAGTGACCATGCATAACCAGCACGACGGATGTTCCTGACTCGAGCTCCATAGTGACCACCTGGTGATCGACAACGTCCGAGCCTGCCGTGTACACGCATCTCCCCCACGGCCCGTTCGCAATGGCGAGGCTCCGGCCGGCCGGGCTCAGATCGTCTGTGATCACATGAACCGGCCAACCCCTCCACGCCGGGTTCAGATAGCGGCGCGCATCGAACGGGCAGTCGGCAACAGGGCAGGGATCCGAGCACCGTGCGGTCGCTCCGGCGGGCGCCCTATCGGGATGGAAGTGCAGCAATGACCCCATAGAGGACAGACGAGCCACCGGTGAGTCGAGATTCCAGGCGAGAATGTCGAAGTCGTGACAGCACTTCTGGACGATCATCGGGGTGGCTTCTGCGGAGCGAGCCCAATTCCCCCGCACGAAGCTATGGGCCATGTGGAATGCCGAGACGTTCTCGCGATGGGTCACCGTGACGATCTCACCGAGCCGGCCGGACGCCACCACTTCGCGCAGCGCCGCAAAGAAAGGCGTGTGGCGCAACACGTGGGCGACGGCGAGGGTTCGGCCCGTACGTTCGGCGGTCCGCACCAGATCGATCGAGTCCGCCAGCGTCGCCGCCATGGGTTTCTCGAGAAGCACGTCGTAGCCGAGGCCCAGCGCCCCGGTAGCAGCTTCGTGGTGGAAACGATCGGGGCTGGCGACTATCGCAACATCGGCAAACCTCCCGGCCTCGAGCAACGTGGTGACGGCGGAGAATTCACGAGCGGTGGGGTGGGCGGCGACAAATCGAGCGCGGCGCCGCGGATCCGGATCAACGACGGCCACAAAGCGCAGCTCCTCGGGCCGGTCGGCGGCGTAGGCTCCGAAGGTGTAGAAGCCGCGCTGGCCGGCACCAATCATCACGGCCGTTGTGACCATCTCGAGATCGTACCGCCGTCGGGTGAGGTGATAGCGTCGCCCGGTGATCGACGCCCCCGCCATACATGAACAGCGGTTCGGGTTGGCCCCCTCCGTAGTCGTGCACTCACCGGGGCGGATCAACCTGATCGGTGAGCACACCGACTACTGCGGACTACCCGTGCTACCGATGGCGATCCGTGAGGGGATCCAGATCGCGGCCAGCGAGTCGGAGGAACCGGGCCTTGTCGCCGTGTCAACGATGGACCACTCGCTCGTCTCCAGCGTTGCTGCGACGCGACGCCGTGGCTGGGCGAAGTACGTCTTGGCCGTTCTCGACCAGATCGGGCCATCCGCTGCAGGCCGGGGCGCCCGCCTGGCAATCGACGGCGACCTTCCGGCCACCGGGGGGCTCAGCTCCTCATCGGCCTTGTCCGTCGGCTGCGTCATCGCGCTCAACGAGCTTTGGGGTCTCGCACTTACCCCGGATGGGATCATCGGCGCCGCGGTAGCGGCGGAGCGAGCTGCGGCGATCGCCGGAGGAGCCATGGATCAGACCGTGATCACGCTCGCCCGGCCCGGCCACGCCTTGCGGATCGAATTCGACCCGGCGTCCCACCGCCACATCGCCGTGCCGGACGACTTCGTGTGGGTCGCCGGCTACTCCGGAACGAGAGCAGCCAAGGGTGAATCGGCGGCCGCCGCCTACAACTCGCTCGTGCTGACGAGCCGGGCGGCCGCTGCCGTGCTTGCCGAGCAGCTCGGCCGGGATGCAGGCACACCACCGCAGCTGTCGAGAGTCGGCGATGCCTCCCCCGACCAGATCGCGGCTCTTCCGGCAATGTCGGCCCAGCAGGCAGCCGCTATGACCGGAGGCGACCGGCTCGAGCTCGATGCCCGGGGCATTCTGAATCTCAGAACGTCTGCGGAACACGTCCTGTCAGAGGCAGCCCGCGTCAGCGCTGCCGAACGGGCGCTGGGGGCCGGCGACAGAGCCGCAATGGGTCGACTGATGAACGCTTCCCACGCCAGTCTGCAGATCTACGGAGCCAGCACAGAGTCGCTCGACGCTCTTGTGATCGCCGCACGCGAGGCGGGAGCCATCGGGGCACGGCTAACCGGGGCCGGCTTCGGCGGCTGGGCCATAGCCCTGACTTCGCCCGAGAAGGCCGATGTCGTCCGCGCCGCCATGGACGCCATCGGCGGCGGCCTCGCCTTCGTCGCCCGGGCCGGAGGAGGCGCCCTGTGGTCCCTGAACGCGGAGTAATCCTCGCCGCCGGGCGTGGCACGCGGCTGGGATCACTGACCGCGACCACGCCGAAACCGCTGCTTGATGTTGGTGGGGAGCCGTTGATCGACCACATCGTCGCCGGGATCGCCGGCGCCGGCATTCGCTCAATCGTCGTCGTCACCGGTTATCTCGCGGCGGCCGTCGAGCAGCACCTGGCCGCCACGTCTCCACTGCCGGTGGTGTTCGTCCGCCAGGATGAACAGGACGGCACTGCGGGAGCCCTGCGCCGAGCGCACGACGCGGTCGGGCACGAGCCCTTTCTTCTCAGCTGGGGCGACATCGCAACCGATTCCAGGCACTTCCGCGAAGTGGTAGGCGCGTGGCGTCCGGAACTCGCCGCAGCGATCGGCGTCAATCCGAGCGACGACATCGCTCGCGGCGCCGCAGTCGTATTCGGTCCAGACCGGCGCATCACGTCGATCGTCGAGAAGCCCTTCGGCGAGCCGCCGAGTGTCTGGAACAACTCCGGGGTGATGGTCCTCGGCCCCCGGCTCTGGGGACACCTCGAGGATGTCGGTTTCTCCGGCCGGGGCGAGCTCGAACTGCCGGATGCGATCAACCAGATGATCGCAGAGGGACACCATCTCGAAGCTGTGCCGCTGACCGGCTCCTGGTTCGACATCGGGACCGCATCCAGTCTGGAGGCGGCCCGGGAGGCATTCGAATAGCGAGTCGGCACCGTTGAAGTGGCCGGGAGTGGAAGATTCGGTTACAAATGCACTGCGCCACCTCCCATCGGAAAGAGGAGCTAGATGACCGATCCCTTCCATGCGGCACGGTCTCATCCGTTCGCTTCCCGTGCCTCGTTTGCAGGCGTGCCGGCCCGGCCCCTCGATGATCTCGGAGACGCCGGGGTCGTCATCATTGGTGCCCCCCTCGACTGGGGTACGTCGCATCGCCCTGGGACCCGCATGGGGCCGAAAGCCATCCGGGAGTCGGATTATCTGGGCGCTTACGGGGCGCGGCCCCACCTCCCCACCGGCATCGACCCACTCCAGGTGCTCAACGTGGTCGACACCGGCGACCTCGACCTGCCCATCGGCTATCTCGAAGAATCGGTCGACGTCATCGGAGACGCCGTCGAGACCATCTCCCGGGCGGGAGCGGTCCCGATAATCCTGGGCGGGGACCACTCGATTACCTGGCCTAACGCCCGCGCCGTGGCGGCGGTGCATGGTGATGTCGCACTCATCCACTTCGATGCGCACGCCGACACTTCAGAGACGGCCCCGGGTGGCGCCCTCCTCGGCCACAGCACTCCGATGCGCAGGTTGATCGAGTCCGGCGCGATCCCCGGGAGACGGTTCGTTCAGATCGGTTTGCGCGGCTACTGGCCCGATCCGGTAACGGTGGCCTGGATGGAGGAGCAGGAGATGCGCACCTATCTCATGAGCGAGATCGTCGAACGCGGTCTCAATCCCGTCGTTGACGATGCCGTGGCCTATGCGGCTGGAGGCGCAGACGCTGTGTTCCTGTCGGTGGACATCGACGTAGTCGATCCCGGCATGGCGCCGGGCACGGGAACCCCCGAACCGGGTGGGCTCACGTCACGCGAGCTGCTCGACACTTTGCGGCGCCTTGGGCGCGAACTCAACGTCGTCGGCGCCGACATCGTCGAGGTATCACCGCCGTACGACGGTCCCGGCCAGATCACGGCATTCCTGGCGAATCGTTGTGTCCTGGAGATTCTCAATGGGATGGCCGAGCGCAAGCTTGTGTAGAAGTCGGGTAGGCCCCCAGGAATGCCGGTGTCATTGAACGCGCAACTCTGCGCGGCGCGGGCCGACAGGGTGGCTGATGCAGCGCATCAACGAAGTCATATCGCGCATTCAAACGATCAAAGCGCAGGTTGAGCGGCCTCCCGTTTCGGGAGCCTTTCAGTCGTTGCTGAACGCAAGATTGCACGAGGCACCGCCCCGGGACACCGCCGACGACGCTTCGGTGGCGCTCGGCGACCCCGGACATGTTGCGATGGACTCCATCGCAGTGCCGATGTACTCACTCCCCAGGCACGGCGGCGTGACCATGGGGACAATGCTTGGCGGACCCGCAGGGCTCGCCGGCATCACAGGCGTAGGCGGCGTTGGCGGCGGCGTCTACCCGCCCAGCCACCATGTGCCAGAAGGTTCGGTGATGACATCGAGCCAGTTGAACGACTATCTGCGCGGCAACCAGGTCGAGCCCCGCAACGGACGGCTCGAGCCTCAGGAACTGACTCCGGTTTCGGGGAGCTGGCACGGCAACGGCAGCTTGCTGCCGCCGGCGGCGCAGGCGTGGGAGCTCATGCGCAGCGCAGCCGCGCTGGACGGCATCAACCTGCAGGCCATCGACACCTATCGCACATGGGGTTCCCAGGAACGTGCTTACCAGGCCCATTTGCGGGGCGAAAAGACCGCCAACGTGCTTCCGCCCGGCAAGAGCCGCCACGGCGCCGGACTGGCCGTCGACATCACGACGGGCACCATCATCGACCGCAACGATCGAGAATGGCAGTGGCTGGACAGCAATGCCCGGTCATTCGGTTGGCACCCCATCAGCAACGAAACCTGGCACTGGGAGTTCCGCGGCGTCTGAACCAGAAACGCCGGCCGGACGCGAAAGACGGGCGGTAGGGGCTCCGCCCGTCCAGCTAGAGATTATCCTTTAGGCGCCGAGCGCTTCGACCAACTCCGAGCCTTCTGGAGCCGCGTCCAGGCGGATCCGCCAGGTCGACTGCGCGGCGACCTGAGCGAGATAGGCGGCTCGGGCCCGCTTTCCCGGCGATGACTGGTCGGCGGCTTCGGTAGCGTCGTAGAGCGTGCCGAAGTATGCCCGCAATGAGGTCAAGGCTTCGGAACGGATCTGCGATACACGAGCCTGGGTGACGCCGAGATCGTCGGCGATGTCCTGGAGCAGCTCACCATCGAGGTAGTAGCGCTCGACGACATCGCGGTGAACCCCGGTCAGGTGCTCGACGGCAACGCTGAGCGTGCCGAGCAACTCGCGGGCCTCGAGAGCAGCCTCGGGAGACCCTGCCAGATCATTCGACACAACCGAGTCACGCAGGCTCGGTCCGTCGTCGGTCTGCTCGTGATCCAGATAGAGAAGCATCGAGGAGGCCGACCGGGCCCGAATCTTGTCGAGCTCCTCCACGGTGATGTCCATGGCGCTCGCCAACCGGGACCGCTCGATCTCGCGGCCGCTACCGTCGCGGAGGTCGTCCTTCGTCTGCTCCATCTCACGCGCTTTGCGCCGCACTGAGCGTGACGCCCAATCGCGCGTTCTCGTCGAATCGATGATTGCTCCCCGCACGCGGGTCACCGCGTACCGTTCGAACGGAATCCCGGCTTCCGGATCGAACCGTCGGGCTGCCTCTACCAATCCCAGTGCTCCGGCGTTCCAGAGCTCTTCACGATCTACGTGTCGGGGGAACCTTGACGACACT